>NZ_JBSXOH010000095.1:0-296894 GCF_056859355.1 Cyclobacterium sp. L-R | reverse complement strand
GCTGTTTTCAATTTCACCATAGCGGTGCTATGCTAAAATCTCCAAACAGTCTGATTTTCTTGCGATTGCAACACTTCCCGTAAACACGGGACAGGCATCACCCCTGACCTTGTCAGGGCGGAGAAATCCTATTACATAATCTGGGTTAAATTTTGTGTTCGAAATATTAAAATCTGCCTTTATTCATTTAGATTTTAGCAAAACATTTCTTTAGATTTTGCATTTAATTATACATCGTTTGCGCAATTTTTTTATCTTGGATATTAATATTCAAATCCTATAATGAAAGCTTGTTATGTGTTGAATTAACCAGAAGAACTGGGGCGTAACAAAAATGGCTTTTAAACTATTTAGGGTAAAACCTGACTTTCATTTCTATAATAAACCCAAAACCCAAAAGCCATATGACTTGGTTTAAATCTTACTTTAATATTTTACTTGCCTTTTTCTTTATCAGTACAGGTTTTAATCAATCATTATTACTCGCCAAAGGGGAAGATCCAAAGCTACACAAACAGGAGGTTCGGAGATATTTGTATGTAGCTGTCCCCGGTATTCGGAATTATTTAGGTTATGGAGGTCATGGTTTATTGGTCTTTGATATAGACAATGGACATAAATTTGTCAAAAGAATTCCCTTGCAAGGTTATAAGAAAGACGGTAGCCCATCCAATATTAAAGGAATAGCAGTTAGCATAGCACTGAACAGTGTGTTCATCAGTACGCTTGAAGGTCTCCAACGCTTGGATTTGTCTACTGAAAAAATAATCTGGGAAATAGCCTACGATGGGGGTGCAGATAGGATGTCCATTTCTCCGGATGGAATGACCATGTATTTGCCCTCACTTGAAAAAGATTTTTGGAATGTAGTCAATTGTGAAACAGGGGTAATAATCACTAAAATAAAAGTTTTTGACAGGGCGCACAATACCATCTATGGCCCTTCCGGAAGCTTTGCCTACATGGCTGATATTAGTTCTCCTTTCTTATTTGTATCCGAAACTAAAGGCCACACGATAATAAAGAAAGTTGGGCCATTTTCTCATGGAATAAGACCCTTTACCATCAATAGTCAGGAAAGCCGAGTGTTTGTGAATGTCAATGAGCTTTTAGGATTCGAAGTTGGTGATTTAAATACTGGTAAAGTGTTAGCGAGTGTCAAAGTGGAAGGCTGGGACAAAGGACCTGTAAGAAGGCATGGTAACCCAAGCCATGGGATAGGGCTTACTCCAGACGAGGAAGAAATATGGATCAGTGATGGTCACAATATGCGCCTGCATTTATTTCAAGCTAACCCACCTTATCAACAGCTTACCACTATTCCTTTGCAGGATATGCCTGGATGGATCACCTTTAGCATTGATGGAAAGTATGGCTATCCTTCAAGTGGAGAAGTGATAGACGTTAAAAGCAGGAAAATTACCCACCTACTTCAAGACGAACACCACAATTATGTTGCAAGTGAAAAGATGATTGAGTTACATTTTCAAAATGGAAAAATCATAGCCATAGGAGACCAATTTGGTATAGGTAGAAAAACATTGAAATAACGGATCTATAAATAGTATATAAACAAACATTAAATTTTAACAATGGATAATTCCGCAATCATCATCAGGGATAATTTGAAAGAGATTTATGAGGATGTATATTCCTCAGACGCGCTTCATGCCTTAGCGCACATGGCACCATTTAATGTAGAAGTAAAAAAATTGATGAATATTCGACTTCGCAGGAGAAAAGAAAGAAGTCAAAATGGAAGTAGGATAACCTTTTTAAACCCTGAAACCAATATTGCAGGAACCAATATTAAGGTGAGTGATGCCAGAGAAGGTAATTTTGAAGGGGCTGAAATCCCTGCAGACCTTCAACGTCAATGGATTCAGGGGACCGGCCCGGGAGCGAAGCCAAATGCTAGTCTGGAAAGCAGTATCCGTAACGTGGCTTATGCCTTGCTGTCTGGAGCTGATGGATGGATGTTTGATGGTGAAGATGCCTTAGGTCAAGTCTCTACCATGTCCCTTGACAATCAACGAAACCTCAAGTTGGCCATACAGAGATCCCCTGTGTTCTTGTCCGTGGCAGAAGAAGTGGCTTCTCAGATGAATAGCTGGAGCAGGACATTTTTTGGCCATGAAAAGATTCAGGATTGGAAGGTGCAATTAAATTTCACCACCAAAATTTTTAGAGCACGTGGACTTCACTTGGATGATAGGCATCTGCGCCTTGCTGATGGGGCGTCCTTTTCAGCCTCAATTGCTGATTTGGTGCTCTATGTTGTTAATAATTATAAGTCATTATTAGCTTCGGATTCTTCTATTGTACTTTACCTGCCTAAAATTCAAACGGCTGAAGAGGCTGCCTTATGGAATAGAATGATCAGCGCTTTAGAAAATCATTTGGAGTTGAAGGATGGAACCATTAAAGTGTATGTATTGGTAGAGCAACTTGAAGCAACCTATCAGTTAATGGAGATTAGGGCTGCTTTGGGGAAGCATTTTGTAGGTTATAATACTGGCCGCTGGGATTATATTAATAGTGTGTCTGATGCCATGGCCTGGGATCCAACTTTCATTAACCCCAATATTGAATCCATAGGCATGACCTATGGGTACATGAGGAATTATGAAGACCGGGTAAGAAGGGCTGTCAACACGCCTGACATTAATGGCAACTTTGCGCTTTGGCAAGGTGGTATGGAACCAAATATACCGGTGGGATCCTCTGAAGGGGTAAATGCAAGTATGGAAAAAGCCTTGGCAGGTGCAGAAAGAGAGCTTAGTGAAGGGGCTAGTGGTAAATGGGTAGCTCATTGGAAGATGGTTCATATTGTTAGACCTGTTTGGGAAAAAACTGGTCAGGCCAATCAGATGGGAAGAACTTTTGAAAAGTTAAGCTATACTCAGGAGGATGCAGATGGTTTGATTTATCTTGAACCTGCACCAAGGACCATTCGTGGTGCTAGAAACTTATTAAGTGTAGGCCTACAATATGGCAATGCCTTTGGTCAAGGAATGCAAGCTGCTGCTCTCAAACCTGCAGATTTCTTTGGTGATGACAATGTGCTCTACCTAATGGAAGACATGGCAACTGGGGAAATTAGGCTAAGTATTTTGTGGGAATGGCTGCACAAGCAGGCTGTGATAAGGGAAGTTGATGCTGAATCTGGTGTAAATGAAGGGGATGTTTTTACGCCTGAATTATTTAGTAAATTACTTCAAGAGGAGTATGATAAGCTTTTGAATGCCAGTGATAAAGATGTGTATGCTGCATCTAAGTATACCACATTGCCTATTGCCAAGTCCATCGTTGAGAAATATGTTGGTGAGGAAAAGAAAATTCCTTGGTTTATAGATTTACTTAATATTAACCTGAACAATGTGGATTTGAAAATTGCAGAAAAAAGGATAGCACTTTACCTGAAACTATTGAATGATAAAGGGGAGCGAATGACGGAAAATCTCGATTTTATTGTATGATGCCTTTCACTTATTCTTCATAATAGGAACAAATAATGTCGCAGAATCTTTTGTTTTTTCTCGCAGTTTTCCCAATCCTGATAGCCTCTATTATGTTAGTTGGCTTTCGTATTGCTGCTAAAATCACCATGCCAGTAACCTTTTTGCTTACGGCCATTTTAGCATTTACGTTTTGGGATATGTCCATGCTAACCATTTTAGCCTCCTCTATTCAAAGTTTGTTTATCACTTTTGATATTCTCTACATTGTATTTGGGGCCATTCTTTTGCTTAATTTTCTGAAATTTTCAGGAGGAGTGGACAGTATTCGTGATGGTTTTTCTGGAATAAGTAAAGACCGGAGAATACAGGTAATTATCATTGTTTGGCTTTTTGGGTCCTTTCTTGAAGGGGCAGCAGGATTTGGAACACCTGCAGCTATAGTGGCCCCTTTGTTAGTGGCCCTTGGTTTTCCTGCTCTTGCCGCTGTGGTTTTGGGAATGATGGTGCAGAGTACTGCAGTCACTTTCGGAGCTGTCGGTACCCCGATTTTGGTAGGCGTTAAAGGTGGTTTGGAAAACCCCGAACTTACAAGCAGATTAGATCAAATGGGCTTGAATATTGGAGATGTTTTGGCTTTAGTGACTGGAAATGCTGCCATTATCCACGCCATTGTAGGGAGTTTTATGCCTTTTTTAATGGTACTCATGCTATGTAGGTTTTTTGGTAAAAACAGATCCTGGAAGGAAGGTTTTCAGGTTTTTCCTTTTGCCATGTTTGCTGGACTTTCTTTTACGATTCCTTATATGATCACGGGGCTTTTTTTAGGCCCAGAATTCCCTTCTTTAATTGGGGCTTTGGTAGGTTTGTCACTCGTTGTTTCTGCTGCTAAAAATGGCTTTCTGGTGCCAAAAACAATTTGGAAAATGGAGAAAAAAGACCAATGGCCTGAAGATTGGTTAGGCGCAGCGAATTTGAGTCCCTCTAAAGATCTGCCCGCTTTCTCTTCCAATCCCAGGAAAATTTCATTGAAAATGGCCTGGTTGCCTTATTTTCTATTGGCCATAATCTTGGTTTTAAGTAGGCTGCCTCAATTGCCATTTAAAAGTTGGCTAACCAGTGTGTCGTTTGGACTTGATCAAATTCTTAATACCACAATATCCGCTTCCAGTACACCTTTATATTTACCCGGTACGCTTTTACTTTTGATCTGTGGACTAACTTATTTTTTACATGAAATGAATGGAAAGCAAGTTAAGGCAGCTTTTAGTGAGAGTAGTAAGATGATTCTTAAAGCTGGTGCTGTGCTTTTGTTTGCAGTAGCCATGGTGAGAGTGTACATAAATTCCGGAGAGAATGCTTCGGGTTTGTTGTCCATGCCTATAATGATGGCCGAGTGGACAGCAGATAAGGTGGGCATGGTTTATCCATTCTTCGCCCCAGCAATAGGGGCCTTAGGTGCTTTTATAGCTGGTAGCAATACGGTGAGTAATTTGATGTTTAGCTTGTTTCAATTCGGTGTGGCGGATAATTTAGGAATGCCTCCTACTTGGATCTTGGCACTTCAGGCTGTGGGTGCTGCTGCAGGAAATATGATAGCCATTCACAATGTGGTAGCGGCTTCTGCCACGGTAGGCTTATTAGGAAAAGAAGGAAGTGTGCTTAGGAAAACCATTTTACCCACGCTTTATTACCTGCTTATGACAGGCTTAATTGGCTTTGTCCTAATAGGAATTGTGGGTGTGGTGGATTTATTTATGGTTTATGTGTAAAATTATCATCTTTTTAATGGATAAACTTGAATATCTATCAATTAATAGATAAATTGAAATATCATTTAAAATGTAGATAAATACAAGCTGATAATGATAGGGATAATAACAGGTGACCTGATCAATTCAAGAAAACTTTCGGCAAGCCTATGGATGCAGGAATTAAAGAAGGAACTGGATCAGTGGGGAGCAGAAGGTAAAGATTGGGAAATATATAGAGGAGACAGTTTTCAGTTGAGAATTAAAAATCCAGGACAATTACTTTATGCGGGCATATTGCTTAAGGCCGCCATTAGGTCAATTGAGCCTTTGGATATTAGAATGGGCATGGGGATTGGTGAAGAAAATTATACCACAGACCGCTTGCTAGAAAACAATGGAAGTGCCTATGTTCATTCAGGTGAGGTTTTTGAGGATTTACATAAGATGAATCAGGGGATTATGCTGAAGAGTGACTTCAATGAATTTAACCAGGAAATAAATTTGATGTTAAGGTTAGCATTGACCATAATGGACAATTGGTCAGTAAATTCCGCTAAAATGGTTTGTCTTGCTTTCAAAAACCCTTCTAAAAACCAAACCCAATTGGGCGCATTGGAAAACATCAGCCAGAATTCAGTAAGTGCCAGACTTTCCAGGGCCAATTTTGAGGTAATTAAATCATTGGTAGATTACTTCCCAAATCGATTAGCAAAATTCATGTCATGATTGTACTCATTAAGCTAGTTTTAGCCCATTTATTGGGAGATTTTGTGTTTCAGCCCAATAGTTGGGTGGAGGCCAAAGAAGCTAAAAAGTTTAAAGCCTATCAACTGTATTTGCACCTGTTGGTACATGGACTACTGATAATGGTAATCCTTGCGGATCTTTCCTTCTGGCCATACGCTGTAGCGATTGTGCTTGTACATGGCATCGTTGATGTGATCAAGCTATATGCGCAAAAAGAACAAACCAAAAGGTATTGGTTTTTTATAGACCAATTGGCTCATATTCTTACTTTAATTGTAATGGTTGGAGTGCTTGATCCGACACTTTTGGATTTGTTGTATCCAGTTTCGGAAAAACTTTGGCTGGTGGTAACCTTGCTGTTGTTTCTGTCCTTACCTGCTTCTATCATTATCAAGACCATAATATCCAAATGGACTCCTGCCACTGTTGATGAAATAGGTTCATTGGAAAAGGCTGGGCAATACATTGGGATTCTTGAACGTTGGTTTGTATTGATTTTTATAATTGCAGGAAAATGGGAAGCCATTGGTTTTTTGGTGGCAGCCAAGTCGGTATTTAGGTTTGGTGATTTAAAGGAATCAAAGGATAGAAAATTGACAGAGTATATATTAATAGGAACACTCGTTAGCTTTGGATTGGCCATTTTATGTGGCTGGATTTATGAGCAATATCAACTCTAATTTTTCTTTTCCTCTCTCAGGTAGAGGTGTTGGTTTCTTCGATTAGCTGAAATTTGAACTTAGCATTAGGTCTAAGTTGAGCAAGTCTTGAAATACCCCTCACTGACAATTGCAAAATCCGATGATATCCCCCGGTAACCTGGGCATCCTTCATTAAAACAATCATTTTTCCAGCATGGGTTAACTGTACTGTTCCAGGGTAAACAGGGCTTGAGATAAGCTCTGGAAGTTCATGTTTTAATTTCTCCTTCAAGTGGATTCCCATTCTGTTTTGGATTGGGGAAAGCGTAAATGTACTGTGTCTCAAGGTAAATTGATGTTCTTTACTCAAAGCTGAAAAGGAGGGACCAGGATAGGTAGGGACAAACATCAATTCCGAGAATACTCTGGGTTTAATTTTGGAGAAATCGAATGGAATAGTTTGAGGTGCATTGGTATAAGGCAAAATACCATTGTCTGAAAACTTTGACAATTGGGTGATTTTTTGATAAAAGCTCTGACTTCCCAAAACTTTTTCACATTGAAAATCTCCATTTATTGCCAAATAAAGCCATTGTCCTTTACTAAAAGGAGGCATGTTTACTCTTGCGCCTGCTGAAACATTGATAATTTCATTGGTTGAAAAAAGATCTCCATCAACTATTATTTTTGCATTGGCTCCGGTACATACTATTTGGCAATTTTCTGTAAAATATAGTTTGACATTTCCCATATAGATCTCCAAACACGCCGCACCGGGGTCTTTTCGTACAAGTAAATTGGCAAGGTGGAAGGCTTCCTCGTCCATAGCTCCGGACAAAGGAATTCCCTTATCCACAAAACCAAACCTACCTTTGTCTTGGATGGTAGTGTATAATCCTGCTTTAAGAAAGATTATTTTACCCACAATAAGCTGTTTTTTCCCAATTATGAACACTGCCTTCCTGAAACTCAGTATAGCGTTGTGGAGAGATGGATGCAAATTGAACCTTGTCTCCAGGATTAAAAGGTAATTTTACCTGGCCATTTTCAAAGATGGCCACCGGTGTTTTACCTACTACGTACCAACCACCTGGGCTGTCCACAGGATAAATTCCTGTTTGAGATCCACCAATGGCCACACTACCTTTGCTGATTTTCCTGTCAGGAATGGTTTTTCTAGGGATATGCAAAGTTTCAGGTAAACCTCCCAGGTACATGAATCCGGGTAAAAAGCCATAAAAGTACAATAGAAAGCTTTTGCTGGTATGGTATTCAATCAATGTCTCCAAATCCATGTTTTTCTCTTGTAAATATTGATTTTGGGAGGAGACTATTTCTGGAGCATAACAAACTGGTACGGTCCAAATCCATCTCGCAGGCAAATTTTCTCTAGACATAGGCCGTTTAATCAACTCTTTTAGCCAAGTTGTAACTTCACTTGCATATTCAATTTCTTTGAGTTGAATGCTTAAAACTTGGTAACTGTGGTAGATGCTAGAGATTATAGGGGAATACTTATTTTCAACGTTATTTTTGAGCGCAATTATTTCCAATAAAACATCTTCTGCAATGATTTTCGGCCAATGTAATTCTATGATTTTTGGTCCTAAGGAGAAAATTTGAATAGGATATTTCATCTATCGTTTTTCCTGATTTGAATTATTGGGGCTAGTGTTTGGGCTATTTCGAGGGCTTTTGGATGGTCTCCATGTATGCAGATAGTGTTTACTTTAATGGTATACTCTTTCTGATCTATTGTCGAAATAATTCCAGATTTAACCATGGACAAGACTTGACTTTTAATCGTATCCAAATTGGTCAATAAGGAACCGGCTTCTTTTCTGCTAGCCAATGTTGACCCGTCTAAATAGGCACGGTCTGCAAAACCTTCATATTTCACGGGAATATCATGTAGTAAGGCTTCTTTGGCCATGAAAGAACCATAAGGAGCATACAAGGCAAGGCCTTTGTACCGAGTAGCAATAAGTTGGGCCAGTTGTTGGGCCAGTTTTTGAGAGGAAAGGCTCATAAGGTAAAGAGCCCCATGGAATTTTATATGATTCAATTCCAGGTTTTCTTTGGCAGCCACCGTATTGATTAAATCAATTTGGTGAATTAAACTATCCTGTAGTTGTGGGAAAGGCAGGTCCACTGGAATTCTCCCGAAATTAGTACGATCTGGATAGGAGGGGTGAGCCCCAATTTTCACCTGATGTTTTTTCGCAAGTTTGATTGTTTGTGAAATGCTATGCACATTGCCAGCATGTCCCCCAGCGGCAATATTACAACTTCCCAAATAGGGCATAATGGCCTCGTCGTTTGGCATTCCTTCTCCCAGGTCACAATTTAGTTCCACGTCCACACTCATAGGTACAAGAATACGATGTATTTGTAATATAATGCTGAATTTCGAAAAAGAATCCATTTGGCGACATTACTAAATATACTTTGCCGCAACATTTTCCGTTTTCTTTTCGTCTTGAAGATAGAAATTAAGGTAAAAATTATGAAATATTCAATCAGCTTATTGGTAATATCCCTTGGGGTATTTTTTTCTGCTTGCAGTCCGGTACGAGTTTTCTTAGAAAAAAATGAAGTAGCAAGTATTGATGCTTATAAAACGTTTTACGTCATCAACCAATATTACGATAAAGATGCTTTTGAATCTCCAGTTTTGGAGGAGAATTTACAATATAGGCTTACAGAAGGTATGAAAAATTTGGGCTTTGAGCAGAATGAAACCAAGCCAGACCTTATCGTAAGGTACAATACAAACCTCACCGACAGACAGAAAGAGGTCAATCATCGCCCCATGATGAGCCCCTATTATGGTTATGGTGGGTTTTACAGTCCTTATATGATGCCCTATCCCTATGGTGGAAGGAGTTCATACAGTGTGGAGAAATACGATATGGGCGAATTGGTAGTGGATTTTATAGATACCAAACAGGATAAAGTAGTGATGCGGATCAGTGCTGTAGGAGAAATCACCAAGCCAAAACAAAAAACAAAAAACCTGTTTCTTTCAGTGGAAAAAATCCTCAAAGCCTTTGCTAAAAGCGTAATTTCTTAATCCTCAAACAAAGTCCAAACTTTGCCAGTGCCAGAGTAGGGGCTAAAGCACTAAGTTGTAGTTGGCCTTTAAGGTCTGGTAGACTTTATTTACAGGCAATCCCATTACATTGTAATAAGAGCCTTTAATATGATCTATACCTACCAGACCTATCCACTCCTGTATTCCATAGGCTCCGGCTTTGTCAAATGGTTTGAATTGGCTTATATAATAAGCTATTTCTTCCTGAGAAAGTTTTGAAAAACTCACCTCAGTTTTATCACAGAAAGTGAATTTTTTATCCATATCAGCTATACAAACGCCAGTAGTCACTAGGTGGCTTTTCCCATTGATTAATTCAAGCATTTTGAAGGCCTCATTTTCATTTAAAGGTTTGTTGAGGATGGTATTGTTTGCGATTACTACCGTGTCGGCCGTTATCAGCACCTCATCTTTTTTCAAACTTGGAAGGAAGGTACCTGCTTTTTTTTCAGCCAAATAGGTAGCCACTTCTTCTGAATCTAGATTCACCGGATAACTTTCATCCGTATCCATTGTTTTCACCTCAAATTCCAGGCCCAGGTCTCTGAGTAACTGTTGCCTTCTGGGGGAATTGGAAGATAAAATGATTTTTTTATTATTTATTAACATGTTTGATTTCGGTTTTTTGATCAATTTTAAATCCAAAAATAAGTTTTGAGATTTCCTTAAACCAGTAAATGGTCATAGATATCTCAATTAGTTAAATTTCAGGAGACCTTGGCCGCTTGATAGGAAAGCAAAGCATAGGTTTACAAATTCGGTTTATAGCTGGAAATTGGCCTGTTTTAATTTGGTTTTTTCTTCTTTAAAGCCCCAAATTTCCACATTCTTTATACCTTATGAAAGTTTAAATTAATTACGAATAGATGACATTTACATTTATTAAGTGCTTGAGAAGGCTCCAATTGTATTATCACTTATAAATAATTAGGGGACATTGAAAACTGAAATTACCAAAAGTGCATGTAATTTTGTTGAATCCACTTAAAAACCTTATTTTTGGGGGTTTTATTACCCTATTGGGTTAGTAATTTGTTAAACATCAAAGTAAATACACATTGGATATATTTGAAAAACTGAACACCAATCTTGGTCCACTAGGTAAGCATTCCGAGTTATCAGAAGGATATTTCATGTTTCCAAAATTGGAGGGTGAAATAGCTCCTAGGATGAAATTTAAAGGTAAAGAGGTTCTGAATTGGAGTTTAAACAACTATTTGGGTTTAGCCAATCATCCAGAAGTAAGGCAAGCAGATGCTGATGCTGCCACAAAATGGGGAGCCGCATACCCAATGGGTGCCAGAATGATGTCTGGGAATACTGATCTCCACGAGCAACTTGAGAATGAGTTGGCCGAATTTGTAGGTAAAGAGAAAGCCTATTTATTAAATTACGGTTACCAGGGAATCATGAGTGTAATTGATTCACTGATTGACCGAAAAGATGTAATAGTTTACGACAGTGAGTGTCATGCTTGTATTATTGATGCATTGCGTATGCACATGGGTAAACGATTTGTTTTTCCACACAATGACATGGAAAGTTGTGAAAAGCAACTTAAAAGAGCTGAGCGATTAAGCAAAGAAACAGGTGGTGGAATTTTGGTCATTACTGAAGGTGTATTTGGTATGACTGGAGATATGGGCAACTTGAAAGAGATTGTTAAATTAAAGGATAAATTTCAATTTAGACTTTTAGTAGATGATGCGCATGGTTTTGGTACTATGGGTAAAACAGGTGCTGGAAGCGGTGAGGAGCAAGAAGTTCAAGATCAAGTAGATTTATATTTTTCAACTTTTGCTAAATCTATGGCAAGTATTGGCGCGTTTATTGCAGGAGATGCTAAAGTTGTACATTACTTAAAATACAACATGCGTTCTCAGATATTCGCTAAGGCACTTCCATTAATTATGGTTGAAGGGGCTTTAAAGCGTCTTGACATGTTGAAGAACAGACCTGAATTCAAAGATAACCTTTGGAAGATCGTTCGTGCATTGCAAAATGGATTAAAGGAAAAAGGATTCAGTATTGGATCTACAAATTCTCCTGTAACACCAGTTGTTTTGAATGGTACTGTGGGTGAAGCCGCGACTTTGAGCAAGGATTTAAGAGAAAACTATAATATCTTTTGTTCAGTTGTTATTTATCCTGTTGTTCCAAAAGGAATGATTATATTGCGTTTAATACCTACTGCAGTTCATAGTCTTGAGGATGTGGTAGAAACAATCGCCGCTTTCGAAGCTATAAAGGAAAAATTGAGTAGTGGCTATTATAAAACCACAGAATTGGCAACCTCTTTTGGTGAATAAAATCAGAAAAAATTGCTTAAGCTGTAAAATTATAAAGTATTTAACTATATTGAATAAAAAAACAATTTCATCATTAACCTAAATAAACTTTTAATTATGAACAGATTTAATGAAATCAAAGATCTTATAATGTCTCTTGAAGCTGATTTTGACAAATTCTATGACAAGAAAAATCAAGCTGCTGGAACTAGAGTAAGAAAAGGCATGCAAGATTTGAAAAATATGGCGCAGGATATAAGAAAAGAAGTTCAGGACATCAAGAATACCTGATTTGAAAATTTAATAAAAAGGGGGACTTAATATTTTAAGTCCCCCTTTTTATTTTATATATGTTTTTAAACCCTGATTATGTAATAGGATTTCTCCGTCCTGACAATAGTCAGGGGTGAAGCCTGTCCCGTGTTTACGGGAAGTGTTGCAATCGCAGGAAAATCAGGCTGTTTGGAGATTTTAGCATAGCACCGCTATGGTGAAATTGAAAACAGCAACGATTGGGTATTTTGAAGCGATTTCAGCAGGTAATAGATTGTCTATTGCATATTTCGGGTTTAATTTACTCCAAATGTGGAGAATAGAACTGATTGGTATTGATTTTACCTGCAGCGGATTTAATTCTAGACTTAAGCTCCTCTGAAGCTTTTAATAGAGGAAGTCTTACATTGCCCTCACAAATCCCCAAATGCTCCATTAGGCATTTTACTCCTACAGGATTACTTTCCTCATACATCAGTGGATTGATGTCTAATAAACTAAAGGTGCCTTTTTTTGAATATTCTCCATTACCGTGAATAATGGCTCCCATAATTTCAGGGTAGGCATTAGCAATAACAGAAATTACACCTTCGGCGCCAATACTTCTCATTGGCGTAGTGATCATGTCATCACCTGAGATCAAAAGAAAATCGTCCGGCTTGCCATTGGCAATACGCATGCATTGCTCCAAGTCCCCGCTTGCTTCTTTAATTCCGATAATGTTCTTGTGCTTGGCCAATTCTAAAGTTGTATTTGCACTTAAATTGGACATGGTTCTCCCAGGGACATTGTACAAAATCACTGGGACAGGACATTTGTCTGCCAAAGCGGTATAATGTGCGATTATTCCTGATTGGCTCGGTTTATTGTAATAGGGACTTACCGATAAAACAGCAGCAATTTCGGAAAAATCGATGTTGTCTATAGCAGATAAAATTCCTGCAGTATTATTTCCACCAAGACCGTAAACAATAGGAACTCTTGTACGATTGATTTTTATAGTGAATGAGAGCACATCCATTTTCTCTTGCTCAGAAAGTGTGGCTGACTCTCCCGTAGTACCTTGTACAACAAGATAATCCACATTACCCAGAATTACATGCTCAATAACACTTTCCAAAGCAGAGTAATCAATTGCTCCATCTGCTTTAAAAGGAGTTACTAATGCTACTCCGGTACCTGTAAACTTTTTCATTTTAATTAATCTGCTTTAAATATTTTATCAACAGCGCTGTCCCTGATTGAATATCTTTTTCTTCATTATTTAACATCAAATCCAAATAGGGTTCTGTCTCCTTGTTATAAAACCCCATGCTATAAGATGTCGACTGTAATTGTAGTAAAAATAAGGTAAAGTAATTTAGTCTTTCCGGAGTAAAAATAATCAAATCTGGTGTAAGGGAAAGCAATTGAATTAGTTTTTCTCTGGGTTTACCAAATAAAGTAAAATCTTTATAAGAAAAAGCCTGTTCATCTACTGATTTCTCGTCATAATAATTCCCCATGATCGTGATTTCATTTCCAAGGTCGGAATGCACTACCTCCTTAATTACTTCAATTTCTTCTTTGCTACTCGCAATAATTGAAATGGTTTTAATATTAGCGGTATTTAATAGGATGGATTTCTGGGTTAACTTTTTCTTTGGATTTTCTAAAATACTTTTTACGTAATATTCCCTTATCCATTTCATCTGTTCTTATTTTATTTCTTTGTTTTATCACACATTTCTAAAAAAGATTCCTCTGAAATCAATGGAATATTTAGTTTTTGGGCTTTTTCCTTTTTACTTGGCCCCATTTCTTCTCCTTCGATAATGAAATCCAGGTTTTTAGAAACAGACTTGGAATAAGTGCCCCCATGGGATGCTACAAAATCCATGATCTCATCTCTCTTAAAATGATTTAATCGACCTGAAGCAAGAATTTTTTTACCTTCTAAAATGTTACTTTCCAACTGAGTCTCCTCTTCTGAAAGTTGAAATTGTAGGCCCTTTGCTTTTAGTTTATCTATGATCATTCTGTTTTTCTCTTTGGAGAAAAACAATCCTATACTTTGCACTAAAGTCTCACCTACACCATTGATTTCAAGTAATTCTTCTGCACTTGCCTTTTCTAGGTTCTCTATATTTTGGAAGTGTTTGGCCAACAATATAGCCGTATTTTCACCAATATTCCTGATCCCTAATCCAAATAATACTTTTGGAAAGGGTTGGGAAGTCGATTGGGCGATCCCATCCAGCATGTTTTTTATCACACCTTCCTGAAAAGTACTTCCTTTTAGTTTATTAATTTGATCCATTGCCCCACCAAATAAATCAAGGGTATCATTGATTACTATTTCATGAACACTATTTTTATTCTTTGTTATGACTGTAAAGTCTGCCAGGCTGTTTTCATTTCCAGTTAAAATATATAGAATATAGGCGACAGGTACAAAATCTTCCACTAAATCAAATTCTCCTTTATCTAGCAGTGCATCTAGCTTTTTGATTGATTCCAGATTGCTTTTGGCTTTTTTACCTGTATTTTTCACAAAATTTATAAATTCTGAAACCTTTTCATGCAAACTATAATTCTCATGCGTATCAATAAAGGAATCAATTTCCTTCAAGGTCAAATGTTGGCTTATGGCATACAATGCCTTTTTCAAGCTTACATACAAATACCCATCACTGTTTTTGGAATATTGATCATCGGATACCTCTAGCCCCAACAATTCTCCTTTTTTCTCAGGCAAATAATAAAGGTCTGCCAGATCCTGTACATAGCCCTGTTGGATCAATGCCCTGAGCCTTTCGGTCCCTAGCGAGTCAATATTCATGGCTCTTTTTGATACAAAGTGCTCAATTCTCCCTAAAACCTGAGGAGGGCAGGCTTCGTCATTTGGACAGAAGTGTTTCGCCTCACCCTCATTTCTTTCCAACAAGGTACCGCATTCTGGACAATGCTTGATATATACAATGGGTTTGCTGCCAGAAATTCTTCTTTCCAACACTACCCCAGTGATTTTTGGAATGATCTCTCCTCCTTTTTCTACATTTACTGTATCACCCTCATGAAGGTCCAGCCTTTCAATTTCATTGGCGTTGTGTAGGGATGCTCTTTTTACAGTTGTTCCTGCCAGTGAAACAGGGGATAAATTCGCTACAGGCGTGATTGCACCTGTTCTACCTACTTGATATTGAATAGACAAAAGGGTGGATTCAGCACTTTCTGCCTGGTATTTAAAGGCAATGGCCCATTTTGGAATTTTCGCGGTAAAGCCCAATTCCTCTTGCTGCCGGTAATCATTTACCTTAATTACCACGCCATCAGTCTCTACTGAAAGATGGTGTCGCTTTTCTCTCCAATCTTCGATATATGCCAAAACCTCATCAAGATTTTGGCATTGTTTATAAGTAGGAGATACATTGAATCCCCAATTTTCCAAAAGTTGTAGCGATTCTCCATGCTCTATTATGCCATAGTCATCTGCTATCAATTGGTATAGATAACAATTCAGCCTTCTTTTGGCAACTACGGATGAATCTTGCATTTTGAGGGTTCCCGAAGCAGTGTTTCTAGGGTTGGCCAGTAAACTTTCCCCACTTTCAAGCCTTTCAGCATTGATTTTCTCAAAGCCTTGCTTGGAGAGAAAAATTTCACCCCTGACTTCAAAATACCTGGGAAGATTTTCCTGGTCTTTGATGACCAAAGGTATCGTTCTAATGGTTTTGACATTTTCAGTCACTACATCTCCTTTGTATCCATCTCCCCGCGTGACTGCTCTTGTTAATACTCCATTTTCATAAACCAAACTGATGGCTACTCCATCAAATTTCAATTCACATAAATAGTTGTAATTTCTATGTTCAAGTCCTTTGGCTACCCTTTCGTCAAAGGCGATTAATTCTTCTTTGGAATAGGTATTGCCCAATGAAAGCATGCGTACAGAATGCTCTGCCGTCTCAAAGTTTTTTGTGATGGTACCACCAACCCTTTGGGTAGGGCTGTCCTCTTTTTTTAAATCAGGATACTCATTCTCCAGTTGAATGAGCTTATCAAGTAACTGATCAAAATCAAAATCACTAATTTCGGATTTGTCTTCCTGGTAATAAAGGTGATTGTAATGATTGATCTCTCTCGTCAACTCATCGATTAACTTCCCTGCCTCTTTTTTACTTACTTTATTCATTTAAAAAATGATCACAATTTCTTCCTTCAAATGTACTGTTTTTGATTATAAATTAATGGCATTGGCAGCAAAATAAAACCTGCTTTTTCTGAGCTAAATTTACTTTTGAGTAAAAGGCATTATGCTTCCTCAAAGGCTTTTTTAATCTCCTCTGAGGTCATTTTAAGTTTTTGCTTGCAAACTTTCACCAATTCACTGGCTTCCTGTACCATTTTGGTCAAATCATCCATTCCCTGATCTTCTTCTTCAAGCTGTTTTACCAACTGATCCAATCTAGCAATAGCTTCATCGTAGCTCAAGTTATCCTTTTTGTTTTTCATTTGTCTCTAATTTTTTGATAACAGAAGTTATTTTATCCCTTTTATTATAAGTAATCAGCTCATCACCGATTTTAAGGGTTTGCTTGTTAATAGGAATTCCGTCTTTCTCTGTTTTTGTATATCCCCGTTGCAATAGGGTTTGTGGATTGAGCCGGTCAATAGTTTTCCCATATTGGCCTAACTTTTCTTCGGCCTGTTTTAGTTTTCTTTCGGTTATTTTTCTCAAGCTTTCGTCAAGATGTACGCATTTGATGCTTTCCTTTTCTGTTCTGTAAAGAGATATTCGCCTTGCTTGCTGGGCGTATCGATCCAAAGCAAGATTACATTCGTTTAATTTTTGTCTCAGCAGGTTGGTTACCAGGTGAGTTTTGTCTGTTAGCCCAGCTTCTTCCGATTTTAATCTCGCCTGTATATGTCTTTCTATTGAGACCAGGTTCCTGTGCAGATTGTCTTCAAATTCACTGAATCCAGACAATATAAAACTGGCAACGGCAGTGGGGGTTTTTAGCTTGGTGTGGGCAACCAAATCTGCAATTGATTCATCCCTCTCATGTCCGATTCCTGTCACTACAGGCAAACTTGCATTGGCTATGGCTTTTGCAAGTTCGTAATCATCAAAACAATCCAAGTCCGTTTGTGCACCACCTCCACGGACTATGACCAAAAGATCAAATTTTTCTTCCAACAATAAATCTTCAATATGTTGGATGGCTTGAATTATTTGAGGTACAGCATCTTTTCCCTGCATTGCTGCTTGAAAAAGCTGATAATGGATTTTGAAATGCTGTGGATTCTGATCCAGTTGATTGATAAAATCCCCATATCCAGCAGCCGTGACTGAACTAATGACAGCAATTTTTTGACTTACTATCGGCAATACATATTGCCTGTTCAAGTCCATTAAGCCTTCATTGGTTAACCGGCTAATTATTTCTTGCCGTTTTCGGGCTCTTTCACCTAAGGTGAAATTGGGGTCAATGTCTTTAATTACCAGACTTATTCCATACAGTTCATGAAACTGCACACTTACCAGTGCCATTATATTCATGCCACCTTTAAGGGCTGTTCCGGTAGTGCTTTCAAATTTCCTTGAAATGGATTGGTAGGTATAAGACCAGATATTTCCTCGGATTTTAGCTAGTATATTGCCATCCGATTTTTCTATTAAATCAAGGTAAGCATGACCTCTTACGCCTGCCCTTAACTCACCTATTTCTGCAATTACCCAATAGGTAGGAGCGAGGTGGCTATCTAAAGTACTTTTGATCAGCTCGTTTAGGGATAGAAGGGATATTGCTTGCTGCTGCATCTTACAAATTAACAAAAAATATGCTTAAAAGGAGGGTGATTTCTATTTGAACGGAAGCATTTTTTAATTAATAGGTAAGCTTGTATGGGTAAAAAAAGACAAAGCTTTTTTACCTGCACGTGGAAAGGATAGGTAGAGAATACAAATAGGTTGTGTTGCCCTCATTTTTCTAAGCATCTTGACAAGATTTCATGCTTAGTTTAGTAATCCATACTTCCTTTTTCCTGTTTTGGAATGCGCCCTAAAAAAAGTGAATGTTGAAAATTAAATAAAATTCTCTTGGGCTAAATATAAAAGTTGTAATCTTAATGTTAGATTGACATCCCTAATTATTACTCTCCGATCTGGGTTGTCTTTCTTCCCTTTGTTTTCGTTGCATTTTATAAATGTGGCGAGTGAAATCCCTATTGATTTCATTCAATTCAAGAGCCTGAACAGGACTAAGCGTATCTGCTATTTTTCTTAGAAATACCTTCTCAGCATTCATAAGATTCTCTTGAATGCTAAATCTTTTTTCCATTAATTCTCTGGCCTGAGTATTTGAAATTTTTTCATCTCCTGTTTTAGATATGTTGCGCATTTCCCGCATCATTGAGTTTCTTTTACCTTGAAACTCATTGTATAAAGGCCAGAATTTCTCTGCTTGATCAGGGCTAAGTGACAGTCGATTGGTAATGAAGGCCACTCTTGCAGCTTCCAATTTTTCCTTGTCCACCTGATTGTTTTTCTGTGCGTACACAGAGAAAGTCAGTAATGTAAATAAGAAAGCAATTGCTAAATTTTTCATATCAATAAAATATTTCATTCTCCAATAAACCTTCGTCTATCCATGTCTGGTTGCTCCACTCTTCTTCTGTAATATCGTCAAGGAGCTCGTTGGGGTTGTCAGCCAAAAGTAATACATCTTCCACATTCCAAACGCCTGATTCGATGTAATATTCAACCTCTTCATTTAATTCTGTCTGGTAATTGATTGAAGAAGTTACCGTGTCATTGGTATTGAACAAAAAGAAGCCAATAATGACAACTGCGGCTGCGGCCATACCACTGAGATAGTATTGTAGAGCTTTAGGTTTTCGCTTTTCAAGAATTTTATCCGGAAGGTTCTCAAAGTAATTTTCCGGAGTCCTGAATATATTCTTCTTTGGGAATTTTTCCATATTGTTGTTTGACCGTTTTTTTATCAATAGGTTTAATCCTTGCTCAGATATTCTTCAATCTTTTTGACAGCATGATGATATCCTGCCTTAAGACTCCCTACACTTGTTTCAGTGATTTTGCTCATTTCTTCATAAGGTAATTCATCAAAATACCGAAGGTTAAAAATCAATCGCTGCTTTGTAGGTAATTTTAAAATGGCTTTTTGAAGTTTTTTTTCAATTTCATTGCCATCCACCAAGGGCGATTGATCTACATAGTTTTCCATCTTCTCGTGATAATCTTCGATCGGAATAGACAACTTCCTTTTCCTTTTTTCAATGAAATTTAAACTTTCATTGACTGCAATTCGGTAAATCCACGTAAATAGAGCGGAATTTTGGTTGAACTTATGAATGTTTTTGAATGCCTTGATAAAGGTGTTTTGTACAACATCATCCGCATCCTCATGTACAATCACCATTTTTCTAACAATGCCATACACGTTCCTCTGGTAGGTCTCCACCAATAACCGAAAACCCTTTTCACGGGTTTTTGGGTAATTGATCATTTCCAGAAGTTCAGCATCGTTTTTTGGCTCCATTCATGTCTTTGACTATAATTTAACCAATTGGTTTAATTGCAGCCCTATTTTCTTTTAAAAATTTTATGTGCTTAGGCTGTTTCCTCTCAAAAAGTCTCCAATATCCATCCTTTTCTTGCCTTCCATCTGAAGGTTTAAAATAGAAAGCGTCCCTTCTCCTGTTTGAAAATGAACAAAGGTTTTGTTGTCCGTTTTGAAAGCACCAACCCCTGTACCGCTACTGTCTGTTGCAAGGACCTCAGATTTGAAGATTTTACAGGTTTTATCGTTGATCCTGCACCAGGCACCCGGATAGGGTGAAAGCCCTCGTATAAGGTTATGAATAGCTTCAGCCGGTAGATTCCAGTTGATTTCACCAGTTTCCTTAAAGATTTTAGGAGCATGGTTTTTTGCCTTTGTCTCATCTTGTACTTTGGGCTGTACCTCTCCCTTTACAATGGCGTCCAAAGTATTAACCACCAACTTAGCGCCCTTTTGCATTAATTTCTCGTACAAATCTCCCAGGTTATCCTCCGGTAGGATAGGAACCTCTTCCTGGAATAAAATACTTCCAGTATCGATTTCATGTTTCAAGAAAAATGTGGTTACCCCAGTTTTGGTTTCCCCATTGATAATGGCCCAGTTGATAGGAGCAGCACCACGGTAATCAGGTAATAGAGAAGCGTGCAAATTAAAAGTGCCTAGCGGAGGCATAGACCAAACTACTTCTGGTAGCATCCTGAAGGCTACGACCACCTGTAGATCGGCCTTATAGGACTTTAGGGTCTCTATAAAATCTGGGTTTTTTAGATTGGGTGGTTGAAGAACCGGTATACCATGCTTCACAGCACAATCTTTTATTGGTGAGCTCTTCGGCTTTCTTCCTCGGCCTTGTAATTTGTCCTGAGCCGTGATCACAGCAATTATATTCCAACCATCTTCAATCATGGCTTCCAATGGGGCAACCGCAAATTCCGGTGTTCCCATGAATATGATCCTTAGGTCTTTTTTCTCCATCGTTTTATTCATAGATCAGGTATTCTTTTCTTTTTGCTTTATAAAGGTTTAATTCCTCCTGCCAGGTGGAGCGAATGCTCGCTTCGGACTCTCCAGCGATAATTAATTTTCTTAACTGATCTGATCCGGCAAGCTTGTCAAAAAAAGCATTGAAAAATGAGGCTCCTTTATTGGCTTTTTGATATGCTTCTAATAAATAAGATAAGGTGAATTGGTGGGAGAGAGGTTCATCTCTTAAATCCTTGCCATAGCAAAGCTTGTCTTGCTGCGGGGGATATTTGGACATTCCTTCTATGCTTATGGGTGTAAATGTGAAATCTCCAAATTTCGGATCAGGATAACCATATACCTGAAAAGGAAACAGTGTTCCTCTTCCAAGGCTTACGTCTGTACCTTCAAAGAAACATAGAGAAGGGTACAAGCGAATAGCAACATCATTCGGTAAATTTGGTGAAGGCTTTACTGGTAAGGAATAATGATTTTCATGCTTCCAGTTGCCTACAGGAACAACTTCCAAGGGTGCTTTAACTCCCTCTTTTAGCCAACCTTCTCCATTGATCATCTGGGCCAATTCACCTACAGTAAGTCCATGGATAATGGGAATAGGGTGCATTCCAACAAAGCTTTCATAACCTTTTTGTAGGACGGGACCATCTATATAGTCCCCGTTGGGATTGGGCCTATCAAAAACCATTAAGGTTTTATTTTGTTCTGCGCAGGCTTCCATTAGATAGTGCAGGGTGCTGATAAAGGTATAAAAGCGAATGCCTACATCCTGAATGTCAAAAATCACGATATCTACATCAGCAAGGGCGGCTGTGGAAGGTTTTTTTGATTTTCCGTATAAAGATACCAAGGGCAGTCCGGTTTTTGGATCTACCGTATTGTCTACCTTTTCTCCAGCATCTGCATCTCCTCTAAAACCATGTTCAGGTACAAATACTTTCTTTACCTCAATGCCTTGTGCCAATAAGAAATCCACCAGGTGTAAATTCTCTTTGGAGGTTAGGATACTGGTTTGGTTTACAGAAAGTGCAACTCTTTTACCTTTCAGTTTGGGTAAATAAATTTCAGGCCGGTCCGCACCAGGAAGAATTATAGGAGCGCTTGTCTCGGGGCTTGGTTTTTCTTCTAAATTGCGATTATTGTCCGGTTTACTTTTACAAAAAGTCATGTTACCAAACAAAAAAGCTAGGATAAGTATTAATTTAAGGTGCTTCATGTTAATTTGCGTTTCGGTTAACAAAATAAACGACTTCATTGAACCTTTCCTACTTCATTGCAAAAAGAATCAGTTTTAAAAAGACGGGAGGTTTCACCGGAACCATCCATCGGATTGCTGTAGCCAGTATTGCCCTTGGGCTTTCTATAATGATCATTTCCTTCTTGATTCTGGGAGGTTTTCAATCGGTGATTTCTAATAAGGTGTTTTCTTTTACAGGGCATTATCAGGTCAATCAATTTGTACTGAGTCAATCTCTGGAGGATTCTCCTACAAGCACCAATAGTGAATTTTATACCAATTTCCGTGATAGAGACTATATAGAACATGTTCAGGTTTTTGCCAATAAACCAGCACTTATAAAAGGGGAAGAGGAAGTAGAAGGTGTAATGATGAAAGGAGTAGGTAGAGATTTTGACAGCCTGGCCTTTAAACCATCGATAGTAAAAGGGCGGTTTATTCAGTTTGGAGACAGTGGCTCTTCTTCCAATGAGATTGTGGTCAGCACCAAAATTGCCAGAAAGATGCTTTTGGATGTTGGGAGCAAGGTTACCATGTACTTTGTACAGGATCCTCCACGCTTCAGAAGACTTGAAGTCGTGGGATTGTACGAAACCTTTTTGGAAGATTTTGATGATAAGTTTATTCTAGGAGATATTCGTGTCATACAAGTGCTGAATGATTGGGATGAAGATAAAGTTGGTGGATTTGAGGTCTTCTTAAAGGATCCCCAAACAATTGACCTTTATGAGGATGAGCTCTATGAAAGTATAGATTATGACTTGAGACTTACCAAAGCAACGGATAAGTTCATTCAGATTTTTGACTGGCTGGAATTGTTGAATAACAATGTCTATGTTTTTTTAGCCTTGATTCTATTTGTAGCTTCTTTCAATATGGTGTCCATTCTCTTTATTCTTATTATGGAAAGGACTTCTATGATTGGCTTATTAAAGGCTTTGGGTAGTACCAACCTGCAAATCCGTAATATCTTTATCTGGAATGGAATCCGAATTATAGGAAGAGGAATGTTATTGGGTAATTTGATTGGTTTGGGCTTTGGTTTACTGCAACAAAGCACCCACTTATTCAAGCTTAATGCTGAAAATTACTACATGAGCTATGTACCTATCGTGTGGGATTGGCCAATAATTCTGGGATTGAATGTATTAATATTGGTTATCACTACTGCAGTATTGTTTATTCCTGCAGTGATCATCAGTAACGTAAACCCTATCAAATCAATTAAATTTGACTAAGCTGTAAGAGGGGTTTTAAAATCAGATAATTGATTGTTCTTTGGCTTTTTTAGGCTTTATAAACATGCTTTTTACTTTCATGTAAATTACGCCAAGTATGGCTTCTCTAAAAATATGTTTAGACATTTTAGAGGTTCCTCTTGTGCGGTCAGTGAAAATAATGGGCACTTCCAGAATATCAAAGCCCATTTTCCAGGCTGTAAATTTCATCTCTATTTGGAAGGCATATCCTATAAATTTGACTTTGTTTAAGGGAATCGCTTCCAAAACTTTTCTATGATAGCATACAAAACCCGCTGTAGTATCTTTTATAGGAATTCCAGTAATGAACTGTACATACTTACTGGCGAAAAATGACATTAAAACCCTGCCCATAGGCCAATTGACCACATTTACACCTGATACATACCTAGAACCAATTACCAAATCATGTGAGCCTTTTACCGCTGCTGAATAGAGCAAACTTAAATCTTGTGGATTGTGAGAAAAGTCAGCATCCATCTCAAATATATAGGTGTAGCCCATTTTCAAAGCATAAGCAAAGCCTTCCAGATAGGCCGTACCTAGTCCCAGTTTGCCTTTTCTTATGATAAGGAAAAGCCGATCAGGAAAGGTTTCCTGCATCTGTTTTACCAATGAAGCGGTTCCATCAGGTGAACTGTCATCTATCACCAATAAATCAAAGTTTTCTGGCAGGGCCATAACTTCGACTATGAGATCCTGGATATTCTCCATCTCATTGAATGTAGGAACAATGACTAGTTTACTGCTTTTCATATTTGAGAATACAAAAGTAGGATTTAATACGGAATATTCTTCTGAGATCAGAAAAATTTGGTGATTGGAAAAAGTTAAAAGATGTAAAATATACAGGCCCAAGCCTCTTTCCAGGATGAGAGGGCTAACCGTGGCCTATGGACCGTATTGGAATAAATTACAGGTGAGAAAAGCAGTACTTACCTGCTATAATTGCAATCATTTTGGTGAAGTTTAGCGAATTCATTGCCTTTTAAGGCGGCTGTTTCCAAGTCGAAGCAAGATTGTCTAGGATTCTTTTCCATTAAACAAACAGCTCTTCTTGCCAAGGCCTCATAATGATTTGGATTCATTTCCAGAACCGTATCAAAATCTTCGACCGCCCAACTTTTATATCCCAATGTCATGAGGGCCAAACCCCGATTAAAAATGGCACTGACATTGTTTGGCTCCAGTTCAATGTATTTATTAAAGGTCACTACCACTCCTAGACCATCTCCAAGAAGGCCCATAGCGATTCCTTTATAATAATGGGGATTAGGTTCCCTAGGCCTTAGTTTGATAGCTAAATCTAAAAATTCTATAGCACTTTTATAACGTTCATTTTTGATCATTGCTCTGGATAGAAATAGGATGACATCATAGTCTTCAGGCACAATCATGGCTGCATAGAGTAAATTGTTTTCAGCTTCCTTGAAATCTCCCCGATCCCAGGCAATTTTAGCTATTCCTGCATAGGCATAAGCGTATTTGGGATCCAAAGTAATAATCTTTTTATAGTCAGCCATTGCCTCCTTGTATTTACCCAATTCTTCATAAGACCTGGCCCGAAGGTGTAGGGTCTTGAGATCTGTGGTGCTTGCAAAAAGTACTTTGCTAAACTCTTCCACCGCCTCATCATAGGCCCCACTATTGTACAACTGTTCACCAGTTTTAAAATCTCCAAAACAGCTTGTCAGTAATAAGCAGGCCAATACTATTCTTAAATCCCTAAACACCATAATGTTAATTGTATTAAATGATTAGTTCAATATAATAGATAAATTTTAGTTTGACAAATATTTTTTCTATCAATTAATAAAATGACTAAATATTTAATACATCTTAGTGTTTTTAACAGCAACAAAAAACTTGAGTGCAATGCTAAGACACAAGGTTTTTAATTAGGATGGGCCAGGTCAAAGTTCAATTTAAATTGGTACTATAAGGCAAAGAAAGAGGGCATATGTTGAAGTTAGCCTTGATTGAAATTCGCTTAGTTGGCTTCTACATACTTTTTAAAGTTGGTTAAGATGGCTTGCCAGCCTTGTAACTGAACCTCGATGCTGTTTTCAGCTTCTGACTCAAAGGATTCAGATACAGTGGTAGTGCCATTTTTATCTTGGAATTGAATAATTACTTTTCTACCATCAGCCAAGCCGTATTCAATTAGGTTCCCGGGTCGGATTTCCGAAAATGTGCCTTTAAAGGCATGCTGCCATCTTTCGCAGCCATAATGTAGCTAAAACTACCGCCTATTTTAAACCCGGATTATGCAATAGACAATCTATTACGTGCTTAAATCGCTTCAAAATCAGCCATTTCGTTGCTGTTTTCAATTTCACCATAGCGGTGCAATGCTAAAATCTCCAAACAGCCTGATTTTCTTGCGATTGCAACACCCATCACGAATTCTATTAGATAATCCGGGTTAAAGATTTATTTAAAGGGAATACAAAATGGGGGTTTTTGGAATGAATCAGACCTTTTCTCCACAATTGAACATCCATTGAACGCCAAATTTGTCTGTGCAACTTCCGTAATAATCTCCCCAAAACATTTCTTGAAGTTCCTGAGTCACTTTGCCACCTTCAGATAGCGCATCAAATAATTTCTTAGTTTCCTTGCGTGTGTCTGGTTGTAGGTTGATATAGGAATTGTTCCCAAAATTAATATTGAAGCCCATTGATTCAGGTGCATCAGTTCCCATTAAGGAATGGACGCCTAATATTCTCAATTCTACATGCATGATTAGGTTTTTGTCTTCTTCAGGTAGAGGGGGCGTATTCTCCTGAGGTGGAATGTCTCCAAACCTCATGGGACCATTTCCATAGAATTCACCACCAAATATTGATTTGTAAAAGTTAAATGCTTCCTCGGTATTTCGAGGGTAATTGAGATAAGTACTTACTGAGGCCATAATTTTTAAATTTTATATGTTATGATTGATTAAAATAAACTCTTGATAGGTCAATTAGCCATTTATCTTTAAAATATAGGTATGGATTTTCTTAATAATGGTGCTTGAAGCACTGCTGAAATAATATACATCACAGAAAGCATAAGTTTCTGTTTCCATTTTTATCTTCCCATTGACTGCTGCCTCCTGACCATGTGTGATGATCGAATCCAGCTTTAATTCGGAAGGGACCCTATTCTTCATTGCGTTAATCTCAAGGGAGAATTGATTTTTTCCCTGGATGGATTTGTCTCCATATATCTCCCAGACAATGTCTTCAGAAACATGCTCAATGATAAAATCTGCCTGTCCTGTTGCAAAGGCAATATTGAAGTCTTTTAGAAATTCTTTTTTGGGAGAATTTCGACAATTTGCGTTTACTGTTATTTTAGTCATCTAATTTTTTGGCATTTTATTAAAGTCCATGTGCAATATATTCCACCTATGGCCATCTAAATCCGTAAAGGCACAACCATACATCCAGCCTTGGATTTCAGCTGGGGAAGAGAACACCTTACCACCTGCTTTACTCACCTTTATAGCCATGGCATCTACATATTCACGGTCTGGGGCACCTACTGATAGCAGCATTTCACTCCCATTGTTTATGTCTGAAACTTTATTTAATGCATATTTTTCAAACTGGGCTGATGTAACCATCATTACCGGAACATTGCCAATTTTGAAACCAACCATTTCTGGAGCATCTCTCAATGATTCAAACCCCAGGCTAGTGAAGAAAGCTTTGGTTTGAGAAAGGTTATTAACGGGCAAGTTGATCCATAATTCTTGTGTCATTGTGGTTTCTACTTTTGGTATATTCAAATTTCCATAATTTAATTGTTAATTCCACTGTGTTGATCCGACAATTTAAGGGGTTGATTGCGACAAGGTTAATTTGTAATTTGCTGCTATGAAACACATCTCTATTCTTGTTCCGGAAGGGGATACTAGCCTTAGTAACCTTGAGGCTACCCACAAAATGTTCACTATGGCCAATGGGCATTTGGAACGCTCTGGTCAACCATTATTGTTTGATGTTCACTTGGTCGGCCGGTCCAGTAAGAGTCAGGTTAGCAATGGGATATTTAGTATTAAGCCGGATTGTACCATTGAAGAAGTGAAAAAAACGGATTTAATTATTATTCCGGCTATTCATGGAGACATTCATAAGATTCTAAAAGCCAATCTTGATTTTGTTCCGTGGATCAAGGCCCAATATGAAAAAGGTGCAGAAGTGGCTAGTTTATGCATAGGCGCTTTTCTTTTGGCCAAAACGGGGTTATTAAATGGTAAAAGCTGTGCGACACACTGGCTTATGACCAAGGCGTTTAGAGAGATGTATCCTGAAGTTCAGCTTGTGGATGACAAAATCATCACTGACGAGGCGAGGATATACACGAGTGGTGGTGCTTATTCCTCACTGAATTTAAACCTGTACCTCATAGAAAAATTTGTAGGTAGGGACATGGCCATACTTTCTTCCAAAATATTTGAGATTGATATTAATCGTCAAAGTCAGTCTCCCTTTATTATTTTCAAGGGGCAAAAATGCCATAGTGATAAAGCCGTGAAGGAAGCTCAGGAATATATTGAGGTAAATTTTAATGAAAAGCTAACTGTAGATGACCTGTCTGAGATGTATGCTATAGGTAGAAGAACCTTTGAAAGGAGATTTAAAAAGGCCACGTCCAATACAGTAATCGAATACATTCAAAGGGTTAGGGTAGAAGCTGCTAAAAAGAAGTTAGAAGCGAATGGAACAAGCATTAATGAAGTAATGTATGAAGTTGGCTATAATGATGCAAAAACATTCAGAGAGCTCTTTAAAAAGTTGGTTGGCATGTCACCATTAGATTACCGTAACAGGTATTATAAGGAGGTAGAAATGGTTTAGTAGTTCTCCAGTTCAGGTATAAACAAAAAAAGTGACCATAAAATGGCCACTTTCTAATTTTTTAAACCGAATAAAATTATCCGATTACCTCAACGTTAACTGCATTAAGTCCTTTTTGACCTTGCTCAGCTTCGTAAGATACTTTGTCATTTTCTCTGATCTCATCGATCAATCCACTGCTGTGGACGAAAATATCTTTACCTGAATCACTTGGAGTAATAAATCCGTACCCCTTCTCTGTGTTGAAAAACTTTACTGTTCCTTCTTGCATTGTATTATTGTTTGAATTGTAATATTGTGTTATTAATCTATGCGTTCAACGTTAATGGCGTTGAGCCCTTTTTTTCCTTGTTCTGTTTCAAAAGCTACTTCGTCGTTCTCCATGATCTCATGAATGAGGCCACTATTATGGACGAAAATATCCTTACCTGAATCCTTTGGGGTAATGAACCCATACCCTTTTTCTGTGTTGTAAAACTTAACTATTCCTTCTTGCATTATTGTAATTATATTGTATTGATTAAATTATTTCTTTACTGTTGGTAGTTCCATTCGTCCGAGTAGGTACAACATTTTAAAATGTTTGCTTATAGCCGAAAGGAAATTTCCATTCTTATGGTAGGGCAAGCCAAATTCCTTGGATGTCCGCTCTACAATCGGTGCTAATTTTTTATAATGTATGTGACTAATATGTGGAAATAAATGGTGTTCGATCTGATTGGTTAATCCACCTACAAGCCAAGACAAAACTTTGCTATTTGGTGAGAAATTGCAAGTGGTTGCCAATTGATGGGCAAGTCGCTCATCTTCCATGTTTCCCTGTTTGTTGGGTAATGGAAAAGAAGCATCAGAAACCACATGTGCTGATTGGAAAACCAATGATATGGTTAGGCCAGTTACAAAGTGCATAGCCAAAAAAGCCAGGATTACCATTCCTACTCCAAAGCCAGACATTGCCAAAGGCAATATTAAAGCATAAGAGTAATAGACTAATTTCCAAAGTATAATTTTCATTAGCCCCAATCTGTAGGTCTTTTTGTCTTTTACCAAGCCCATTTTATAATACCTCTTAAGCCTAATAAAGTCTTTTGTGGTTATCCATGAAATGGTAGACAGCCCATAAAAAAACCAAGCATACAAGTGTTGAAATTTATGAAGCCTGTTAATTTTTGCATTGGGGGAAAACCTTAGGAAAAACGGTGCATTGATATCGTCATCATGCGCTTCAATATTGGTAAAACTATAGTGAAGTACATTGTGTTGAAGTCGCCAAACCTCATCGTTTGCACCTATTAAATTAATGGTGTAACCCATTATTTTATTCACATATTTATTTTTGGAGTATGAACCATGTATGGCATCGTGCATAATTCCCATGCCAATTCCTGCCATGCCAAGACCACTAATGATAAATAAACCAAATAATAGGGAAACACTTGAAAATGGGACGAAAATGATAACGGCCAAAGGAGCAAAAAACAGCAGCAACATAAAAATGGTCTTAATTACCATGCGTTCAT
Organism: Cyclobacterium sp. L-R; assembly: GCF_056859355.1. Classification (NCBI taxonomy): domain Bacteria; kingdom Pseudomonadati; phylum Bacteroidota; class Cytophagia; order Cytophagales; family Cyclobacteriaceae; genus Cyclobacterium; species Cyclobacterium sp. L-R. The sequence goes on along the minus strand of NZ_JBSXOH010000095.1, from coordinate 267,227 downwards.
TGCCGTATCTGCTTAATTTATTGGTTTTGAAGTATTCCGAAACACGTAACTTAAGTGTAGAGGAAAAATCAGGACCTACTGATTTTGCGAAAGATAGCTTTTTAATAGAAACTAGAATTAAATAAAACTTAATTCAATAAAAAAGGAAATGTTGAGGGTATAGATCGATTTAATTCGACTATTGGAAACGTTGGGAGAAATTCTTAGAGGAAAATACTACTTAAACGGTTACTTCTCACTGCCTTTGCAGCGCACTTACTAAATTATTGTACCCAAACATATTTTGGATAGCGTAAAGGTAATCATATTTTACAATTAAAAGTATATTTTTTAGGATTTATTTTTTACATCTCCTTTTCATCCCCAAATTATTCGATAAAATACCTCAATGACCATTATTAAGCTTATTACAAAAATACCCTTAGTGATTACATGATTACGAAATCAGGCCAAAGCCTAATTTTTAGAACAATGGCTACTATTATCCATGATTTAGGTAAAATGTTACGCAATTCCTTGCTCTATTAGGTTAAGGGATGGTTAATTAATAGTAATTAAACTGAAAAATGTGATTAATAATTGTTTTTAAATTATTAATCACGAAATAATATGTACGTTTTTATTTTTTTTTCGGTATTTAAATACTTTATTTGATAGGTAAATAGGTTATTAGGTTTCCAATTATTAGGTATGTATACTGCTTTGAGTAACTCAGATCTTCTTTTTCAAATATCAGTGAATACTGATAAAAAGGCTTTTGCTGAGCTCTTTAATAGGTACCATTGCAAATTGGTTTCTTTTGCCCTGTACTACTTACCTATTCATGAAGAGGCAGAGGATGTGGTCTCAGATGTATTCGTCAATCTTTTAAAAAAGCACAGTCAGTTAAAGGATATTGACAATTTTGATGGTTATATCTATTTCGCAGTAAAGAACCATTGCCTCAATACTATTAAGAAGAACAAGCGGAAAGAACGTTTTGTAGGTATTTCATCAGAAATGGAGATTAGGTCTGAAAAGTGCATTCAACCCTTAGAGCAATTACTTAATAAGGAGCTGAGTTATTTTTATAATTGTCTTATAGAAGAATTACCTCCTAAAAGAAAGTTAGTCTTTAAAATGGTAAAAGATGATGGTTTGAAAATAGCTGAAGTAGCCAAACTTTTAGAAATCACCAATAAAACAGTAAAGAAACATCTAGAGCTAGCTGTAAAGGAAGTAAGACTGGGAATAAACGAATACCTTGAAGTCAAAGGTAAAAATACCAAAACTAATCCTTTGCAAAGTGAAAAAGAAAAAGTATTCATTTGATACTTTTCAATCCAAATCGAAATATTCGTTAAAAGGGTATTTCCTTGTCAATGCTAAAGAGGTTTTCTCTTAAAATAATCCAGATCATTTTTATCGAGAGCCTTGTTTCTTTTTTCGAAATCTAAGGTAAACCAAATCTAATTACAGGGTAACAGCGAGTATGCAGTGACTGCTTGTATTGATTTTTTCTTTTTAGCATTGACTCCTTCTGCCAACTAAATGTTCCCGGTATATTCTGGGATTAATGCCCTTTATAACTCCTTAATTTAAAATAGAAATTATAATTTCCCACCATCATTTTTTATTGGATTAAAAGGAGTAAAAATAATTTCAAAATAAATCAAATTGTATTACGCCTTTCTTGATGTAGAGATGTCTTATATATGTGAGTAAGAAAAAAGACAATATTGATGACTTGCTGGTAAAGGTATTAACCGGTACGGCAAGTGTTGCTGAATCTGAAGAAGTTGAGTTGTGGGCTAAAGAGAATGAAAAAAATTCCAATACACTAGACAAGTTAAAGGAAATATGGCAAGAAAAATCCCCAGCATATACGCAGGCTAATTCTGAAGATAAAATCGATAACATTTGGGACAAAGGAATAAAAAAAAATAATGCCTCTAAATCTGTTTCCAAACCCTTTCTAAAATACGCTGCCTCCATATTGCTATTTTTTGGTTTTTTAAGTAGTATTTATTATTTTATTCCAGTAAATAATGATACTAAGGAAGAAAAGCTGACAAAATATACCGTTCGCAGTAATCCTCCTGGTCAGAAATCCAAACTAACCCTTCCTGATGGATCCATTGTTTATTTAAACTGCTCTTCAAGTATAAAATATATAGTAGGATTTGAAGGTGAAGAAAGAAAGGTTGAATTAATAGGGGAAGCTTATTTTGAAGTGGCTTCAAATGCTGAAAAACCTTTTATAGTAGAAAGCAATAGATTAGCGACCAAAGCGCTTGGGACTATTTTTAATATTAATGCCTATCCCGATTGTGAGCTAACCAGGATTTCGCTTTTAGAAGGTAAAGTAGAAATTCAAAACCCAAGTACAGATATAAATTCCATATTGCTAACAGCAGGGAAGGAGTTACAGGTAAACACAAAAACTAACACATATACTGAATCAACTTTTGATCCACATTTGGTAGTGGCCTGGAAGGAGGGAGCATTAGCTTTTAAGAATTCAGACTTTAACACAGTTAAATTGAATTTGGAGCGATGGTTTGGTGTAGATATTCATGTTAAAGGGAAAAAGCCAGAAGACTGGAGCGTAACAACAGTCTATAAAGGGCAAACACTAAAAAATATTTTAATGGATTTACAGTATTCTAAAAAATTCGCCTATGAGATAAACGATGATCAAATTATAATTGAGTTTTAGCAAATATGTAGCAGTTGGCAGCTACCTCCAGACGCTTATAAATAATTTAGCGAGTCTCCTGAATGCATATTTTGCAAATAACATTTTCTAAATCCTATATAGAATTTTAACAAAGTAAATTATGAGAAAAAAACCTTTACCACTAATTTTAAAAATGACTAAAAATGTCATTTTTGGTTTTTTGCTACAGACACTTTTTTTCAATGTGTTGCTTGCAAACAGGATTGAAGCGCAAAAAATCAATGAAGTATTTGTGAGTATTTCCTTTAATAAAGGAAAGTTGGTTGATGTACTCAAGGAAATTGAAGTACAGTCAGCATTCCATTTTACAGTTCACGAGAATGATGATTTTTTAAATGAGTTAATCTCTATTAATCATAAGAGAATTTCCATAGAAGGCGCGCTAAAGGAAATTAGCAAAAATACTGGTTTGGCCTTTCAGCAAATAAACAATAACATATCCATTCGGCGTCAAAATAAAGATGAGCGAGCTAGAAAACTAGAGCAAGCCAATATAGAAATTAATGGTCAAGTGGTTTCAGGAACAGATAACCTTCCTTTACCTGGCGTTGCAATTAAAGTAAAAGGTACAACCCAGGGAACCATTTCAGATATAGATGGGAATTATACCATTACTGCAGATGAAAACGCAGTGCTCCAATTCAGTTTCATAGGTTTTGCGACCAAAGAAGAAGCTGTAAATGGTCGTTCTTTGATCAATATAATCTTGGAAGAAGACCAACAAAATTTGGATGAGGTAGTGGTTACAGCCATTGGTATCAAGCAGCAAAAAAAGAAATTGGGTTATGCAACTCAGGAAGTGAATACAGATGTATTGGGTGAAGCAAGAACCATGAACTTGGGAAATGCACTTTCAGGACAAATCGCTGGCTTGACAGTTACCAACCCTACAGGAATCTTTCAGTCTCCTTCTTTTTCATTAAGGGGCAAGACACCTTTGATTGTGTTGGATGGTGTTCCTGTGGAAACAAATTTATTTGATATTTCTCCAGAAGACATTGAGAGTATCAACGTACTAAAAGGTGGTGCTGCCTCTGCACTTTATGGAGCAAGAGGAAAAAATGGAGCCATTCTTATTACCAGAAAAAATGCTTCTAAAGAAGGGCTTACAGTTACCGCTTCTACCAGCAATATGGTGACAGCCGGCTTTACTGTTTTCCCTGAAACCCAAACTCAATATGGTAACGGATCCAATGGGAAATATGAATTTTGGGATGGTGCTGATGGAGGTATTTCCGATGGTGATATGATCTGGGGACCAAAATTTGAACCTGGTGTGATGGTTCCTCAGTGGAATAGCCCAATTAGAAATATTCAAACAGGTGAGCAGATCGATTGGTATGGAAATGTAGCAGGTACTATATATGATGATAAATCATTGTACGAAAGGGTGCCTACTGAATGGAAAAGACACGATAACCTGAATGACTTCTTGAAAACAGGAGTGGTTTCTAAAAATGATTTCTCCATTGCTTACCAAGGTGAAAAATCCAGGTTTTACTTTTCAGGAAATTATTCCTACCAAAAAGGTCAGGTACCTAACACTGCACTTAATACTGGAGGTTTGAACTTTAACAGTTCTTTTGACTTAACCGATAAATTAACATTAGACGCGACCTTGAGTTATAATAAGGTTTACTCACCAAATTATCCGAGATATGGCTATGGACCTAAAAACCACATGTATACCATTTTGATATGGATGGGTGATGATGTCAATGGACGTGATTTGAGAGACCACATGTATGTGCCTGGGCTGGAAGGTTACCGTCAGGCCAATTTTAACTATGCTTGGTACAATAACGTTTATTTTGCAGCTCATGAGTTGAACCAGCAGCACAACCAGAACACGCTTGATGGTAAGTTGAAGTTGAATTACCAGATTTCTGATAATTTTAATATTCAAGGTAGGGTTTCTGCTAGGGAATATAGTGTGTTTTCTGACATGCAGAGTCCAAAATCTTACATGAACTATGGAGATTCTAGAAATGGTGATTACAAGATGTGGAACGACAAGCGTTTAAACCTGGATACAGATATCCTTGCTTCTTATAACAAGACTGTAAGTGATAATTTCTCCTTTGCGGTTAATGCAGGTGGATCCATATTCTATAGGACTTACCAGCAGGAATATGCTACTTCTGATGGATTGATTGTCCCAGAAATTTACGGTTTGAGCAATACCCAGGGGCCGGTTAAGGCAAGTAATTATTTTCAAGAAAAAGCCATCCGTAGTACCTATGGTTCTGTGAATTTTGATTTATGGAATTCTGTATTCTTAAATTTCTCAGGAAGAAATGACTGGTCTTCTACATTACCTACTACTACCAATTCTTATTTCTATCCTTCTGCTTCAATGAGTACCATGCTTTCAGAATTTATTCAGTTGCCAAAAGCAATGGATTACCTAAAAGTATACAGTTCATGGTCTCAAGTTTCAAGTGACTTAAGTCCTTATAGTATCTACTCAACCTATCAAAAAGGGGTTACCTATGGAGCTACTCCATCCGTTTATTATCCTTCAGGTTTGGTGAACTCCAGTATTATGCCTGAGAAGTCCACTACTTTTGAGGCTGGATTTTCAACCTCTTTTGTTCAAAAAAGGTTGACCTTTGAAGGTACTTATTACAGGATTCTGGATGAAAACCAGATCATTGACTTGAGCATTTCTGAAGCTTCAGGTTTCACTTCCAGAAAAGTAAATGGCAACGAATACACCACTCAGGGTTTTGAGGCCATGGTTAATTTCAATGCCATAGAGCGAAATAACTTCTCTTGGAATGTTGGATTGAACTGGACAAGATATGTGAAGAAAATAACCGAAATTTTCGATAACAATGAGAAATTTGGTAACCTGGTAGCAGGTGACAGATCTGATGCTTACTATGCTACAGTATGGCAAAAAAGTGCAGACGGGAAAGTGATTTTGGATGCCAACACTGGATTGCCTAGCAGAGATCCATATCCATCTAAAATTGGTCATTTAAATCCTTCTTGGAGATTAGGTCTTCAAAACAGATTTAAAGTAGGAGACTTCAGAATTGACATGGACATTGATGGTGCTTGGGGAGGCTTGATCCGATCCTTGACCATTGAGAAAATGTGGTGGGGTGGTAAGCACCCTAACTCCGTACTATATAGAGACCAAGAATATGCTGCTGGACAGCCTGTTTATGTGCCTGAAGGTGTAGTGGTCACTGGTGGTGAGCTTGTTAGGGATGTAAATGGTGTTATCCTTACTGATAGCCGTGAGTATACCCCAAATACTACCGCTGTAAGCTGGCAGACCTGGTCACAGATCTATCCTTACCGTGCTCAGGTAACTGAAGATGAAAATTCGCTTTTTGCCAATGTTTATGACCGTTCCTATTTAAAATTGAGAAGACTATCTGTGTCTTACGATCTTATGAAAATCATGTCTTCAGAAAAAATAAAGAGTCTTGACCTTTCTGTCTATGGTTACAACCTGGCAATGTGGAAAAAGATGCCATTATTGGATCCTGATTATGGTGATGACAATAACTTACAAGATCCATCTTCGAGATATGTAGGTTTGACTCTAAGAGCTACCTTTTAATAGATTTTCCAGACTAAGTAAAAAGATATAAGATGAAAAATATATTAGTTATAGGTTTATTGTTGATTGGGCTTGCCTCCTGCCAAAACCTTGAGGAGATGAACATCAATCCTAATCTACCAACGGAAACCCACCCTCAGCTATTGTTGACCAATATAGAGTGGGATGCTTTCAGGGATTATAGGGGTACTTCTCCTTTATATGCATTGAAAATGCTCGTACAAACAGATGGTGAGAATACAAGCCAATATTATAAGTGGGATCGTGCAAGTTACGGAAACTACAGTGTGCTGAAAAATGTGACTAAAATGATGGAAGAAGGAGAAAGAATAGGCGAACCTACCTATGTGGCATTAGGTAAGTTTTTTAGGTCCTACTATTTCTATAACCTGACATTAACCTTCGGTGATGTGCCCTACAGTGCTGCCCTTAAAGGTGAAATAGAACAAAATTACCAGCCCGTTTACGATGAACAGGAAATGGTATTCACTGGGATCTTAAAAGAATTGGAAGAAGCCAATGATATCCTTGCTGCTAACAATACCATTATCGCAGGAGATATCATTTATGATGGAGATGTTACCAGCTGGAGAAAATTGGTCAATGCTTTTAGACTTAAGGTGATGTTGACCCTATCTGAAAAAGATGGGATGAACATTGATAGTGAATTTGCCTCTGTTTATCAGAATGAGCCCTTAATGGAAGATGTGGATGAAAGTGGACAATTGGTCTTTTTGGATCAGCAGGACAACCGCTACCCAGATTTTAATTCCAGTGGTTTCAGTTCCGGAATGTACATGGACTCCACTTTTATTCAGCGACTTCAGGACCGTGAAGATCCAAGGTTGTTCATTTATTGTACACAGACCAAGTCCGCTAAAGAAGCAGGTAAAGACATTTCTGATTTTTCTGCTTATGAAGGTGGGGATCCAGCCGCTCCTTATGCTGAGGTTAATGAAAAAGCCACTGAAGGTAATGTTTCAAAGGTAAATGATCGTTACCACAAAGATCCAGTGAATGAGCCTTATATGCTTTTGGGTTATTCCGAGCAGCAATTGATTTTGGCTGAGGCTGCTACAAGAGGCTGGATTAATGCAGATGCTGCCATGTTGTATGAATCGGGTGTAAAGGCTTCATTTAAGTTTTACGAGATGTATGCAGAAAATTATTCCTCTTTTGTTGGGGAAGCGGATGCAGAAAACTATCTGTCTAAGCCTATCAATGATTTCTCTATGGCAAGCACAGAAGATGAGCAAATGCAGTTGATCATCATGCAAAAATACCTTCAGTCTTTCTTTCAACTGGGATGGACTTCCTTCTTTGATCACCTAAGAAGCGGAGGATATCCTTCTTTTAGGAGGCCTGCAGGAGTTGAAATTCCTTACAGATGGATTTACCCTCAATCTGAATACAATTACAACGCCAATAATGTTACTGAGGCCATTAGCAGACAATTTGGTGAAGGTAATGACCATATCAATGAAATGACCTGGTGGCTGAAATAAAATAAAGCCCTCCAGTTTACTTAAAAGTGGAAAGCTGCCCTTAAAAAAGGTAGTTTTCCACTTTTTTAATTTTTATTAGGAGAATTATTACAGATTCTATAGTAGAATTCTAACGTATCTAGAAGCTTTGAAAGCATATAAAAACTAGTTGCTTTATACGTGCTGAAAGTATTTAGCTTTCTTTATCAACTGCTGTGGTTTCCAGGTAATTGATAAGCATTTCCATATTCCCAGAACGAGATCTGGAATAGACTTTAGTCAATTTTCCAGAATTTAGTTTCAGGTTAATAGAATAAAATTTCCCACGCCAGAGGGTGTTGATTTTTTGAAAATTCCAACTATTTAGTTCCGTATCCAAATTGATAACTTCTTTTTTAAAGGGGTGCAAAATGGTTAATTTATTATCGACTAAATGGAAGTTAATACTGGTTTTAGAATTGGCCAATAACACTGCCATTAGTGCGGAGACAATTAAAATTGAGATTATAACTATATACAAATAACTCATGCTTTATATAATTTACAGGTTTTATCTAACGTATCAAAGGACAGAATTAAATCCATATTCGGTTTGTTTATCTATTTTTAACCTAAAAGTAATGGTGATACGGTAAGACCCCATCAAATGGTAGATGATGAAATAAATAGTTGCTTTTAGTATATTCCAGAACTAAGACTTACATTGTCATGCAGTTGATACCAAAATTCAGGATTGTCTGTATTGAGTTGAAAGACATTAACGCTAACTATCCCAAAAACAATATGGGCCAGGAACAAAGCTATAAAATAATGTAGCTGTGAAATTTCAGGAGGCTGACTATGCAAGATCAGGTAAGTTTTCCAAACAATTATTGCCACTAATCCGCTTAATGCTCCTATTAATACTGCATCTTGAAAATTGATACTAAATATCCCCCAATTCCACAATAGAAAATAAGTAAATGAGAAAACAATGCCCACTCCAAAATGGGCCAATGTACCTAGGAATAAAGCGTTTTTGGAAGGATTCATAAAATTTTTTTCCCCTGAGATCATGCTACCTAACAATGGAATAACTTTAGTGAAATGTTTTGATAAGTAACTGTATAGGTACATTACCAAAGTCATGGCGATTGTACCTGCTATTCCTGATAAAAGCGTGATTAGAAAATACCTAATATCCATATTATTACAAGCTTTTAATTGATTTGAACAAAAAGGGTGAGGGCAAGCCTCACTCCTTAATTTTCTATTTTACCTCTAGAGATTTCAATTGGTCGGCTGAAACGGTTTGATGAAATTTTTCGTGTAGCCATTACCAATAGGTATTGTTTACGGTTTCAGAACAACTTTCACACAGTCGTCTTCTTTTTTATCAAATATCTCATATCCTTTTGATGCTTCGGAAAGAGGAAGCGTATGTGAAATAATATCATCTAATACAACTTTGTTTTCTTCAACAAGGGTAATGAGTTTATCTATATAATTTATTACAGGAGCCTGTCCCTGTTTGATCGTAATGGCCTTATCAAACACCCTGTGAAGTGGGAAATTGTCATAAGTAGACCCATATACGCCTACTATACTTACTGTGCCTCCTCTTCTTACTGCCCTAAAAGCCATATCCAGTACTTTCATACTGCCTTTTTCAAAATTGATAGTGGCCTTAAATTTGTCCATCATGGTCCTTTCTGGCTCAAAACCAACAGCATCCACACAAACATCGGCACCTCTGCCTTCAGTCATTCCTCGAATGGCTTCTACCACTTCTACATCATGTGGGTTGAGCGTCGTAACGTGATTTACATCACGTGCTTTTTTAAGCCTATACTCTAGGGGGTCAATTGCAATGACTCGTCCAGCACCGTTGACCCATGCCGCTTTCTGCGCCATTAATCCCACCGGACCCGAGCCGAAAATCGCTACTGTTTCTCCTCCTTTAAGTTGTGCCCAATCGATTGCGGACCAGCCAGTAGGGAATATATCGGTTAGAAACAGGGCTTGATCATCACTCAGCTCATCGGGAACAATACGTGGGCTGATATCAGCATAAGGTACTCTCACATATTCTGCCTGACCTCCTGAATAGCCCCCGTACAAATCGGTATAGCCAAACAATGCTCCTCCTTTCTGATCGGTAAGATTGCCATTAGGACCATAGTTTTTATAATTAGACTGTTCACAATGAGGTGAAGCGCCATGATTACAGAAAAAACAATGACCACATGAAAGCGGAAAAGGGACTACCACACGGTCACCTTTTTTTAGCTTTTTTACTCCTTTTCCTACTTCCTCCACTATACCCATAAATTCATGCCCCATGATCATATTTCCCGCTTGGGGTACAGCACCACTTAAAATGTGAAGATCGGAACCACATATGGCTGTAGAAGTAACTTTTAAGATAACATCTGTAGGGTCTATTAGTGAAGGGTCCTTTACATTATCGACTTGGATTTGTCCTGGTTTGTGAAAAACTGCTGCTTTCATGGTTAGTTGGTTTTGTATGGTAAAATTAGTTGGTAATTAATTTGATTATTCGAATCCCAAAAATTTATTTATTGGAAATGATCGTTATTTACTAGCATATAACGATAAAAAACATAAATTAAATAAGCCATTGTTTATTCCCATTAAACATTTATTCAAAAAAGCACACATTGTTGAAGTCGCGGTAAAATTCTTCCCATTCTTTACAAAATCTTAAACTTTTAAGTTGGGTTAGGTCAGGATGCAATGTTTTCATTGAAGTAAGATTGCAAGTTGAACTGACAGATTTACCTTCACGGGGGAAGAGGGCAATTATGAAATAGCCCATTAAGCTGCAGACCAAGATGGTTTTCTGATTTTCTTAAAAAATTAAAGCATGACAAAAATTGGATGACTTTGTCAGTTAAATTAGGCGCTATTGGTTTTCTATAAAGTGGAAAATGAAAGAAACAGTAAGTATATTTGGGATTAGCCTGCTATGTTGTAGGCGATTTCTTTTGTTGTTCTAAGTCCAAAATTCCACGAATTAATACTCAAACAAAATAACTAGAATGAAAATAGTAGCAATTTTAATTACAGTCCTGTTATCAGGTTTCAGCTTGTCTGCACAGCAATTTGACGATTCAAAGGTGCCAGGATTTGTGGTCGCCTATAGTCCGGCCTCTTCAGGCAAGTACATTGGCTCTCCAAGCTTGGCCGTTTTGCCTAATGGTGATTATGTAGCCTCACATGATTTTTTTGGACCTGAGTCCAATGAGCATAAAAGAGCTACTTCAAAAATTTATACCTCCAGAAATAAGGGGAAATCATGGAAGGAAATTGCTCAAATAGACGGTGCGTTTTGGTCCAAACTTTTTGTTCACCAAGGGACACTTTGGCTAATCGGATTTGACAGACATCATGGGAATACGCTTGTAAGGCGCTCAGATGATGGTGGAAAAACCTGGACCAAACCTACCAACAGTACCAATGGCTTAATCCTGGAAGGGGAATACCATTGCGCTCCTATGCCTATTATTGAACACAATGGAAGAATTTGGAGAGCCATGGAAAGTGCCATGGGGCCAATTAAAAAATGGGGAAAAAGATATGGGGCTTTTATGCTTTCAGCACCTGTTGATGCCGATTTATTGCAAGCTGATAGTTGGACAAGTAGCAATATCTTGTACTATGATTCTACTTATTTGGATGGCAACTTCGGTGGCTGGTTAGAAGGCAATGCAGTCGTAGACAAAGAGGGACAAATTTGGGACATGTTGCGTGTGGATGACCGTTCTACTTTAGAAGAGAAAGCTGCCAGAGTTAAAATTAGTGCCGATGGTAAAAAAGCCACTTTTGATCCAGCAACTGGTTTTATATCCTTTCCTGGAGGAAGTAAAAAATTCACCATCCGCTTTGATGAAAAAAGTGACCTTTACTGGACCATTGCCAACGTTATCCCTGAATCGGTTAAGAAAGAAAACAAAGGTAAAAACCCAGCCAGTATTAGAAATACCCAAGCATTGTTTTCTTCTCCTGATTTAATCAACTGGGAGCAAAAGAAAGTATTATTGCAGCATGAAGATGTTAAAAAGCATGGTTTCCAATACCTTGATTGGGTTTTCAATGGGAAAGACATCCTCTTTTTATCCAGAACTGCCTATGATGATGGGGTAGGAGGAGCACACAATAACCACGATGCCAATTTCCTTACCTTCCATAAAATAAAAAAGTTTAGAAAAATTAAGTAAAGTGTTCTGTGTCAATCCTTATAGGGTTGGCAATAGTAAAAAGTTTAACTAGCCGTGGATTATCATCCACGGTTTTTTGGTCTTATAAGCTTGCGTAAACGAGATAACACAGGGTTAGTTATTGGCTAGTTTTCACGATAATATTTAGGTTTATCGAGCTTCACCTTAAATTTTAACTACAAAGCCCCCTATAGAGGTGATATTATAATAGCCGGTGGATTTTTTCGCAACAATGCTGACAAACTTTAACGTCTATTATTCATCGAAAACACAGATTAAATCCTATAACCTTACCAAGCCCCAAAGGGGTGTAATATTCTAGCCAAGGGTGTCAGCCCTTGGTATTAAATGATCAACACATCTTGATTTTGGCGGTATTGTTGCCTTTTTTGCAACAATGCTGACAAAATCTCCCTGATGAATGTTTCCTCATGGAAATGAATTGACCTTGCAATCTTGGTCTCACTTGACTGGTTGATTTTTCATTATTCCCACTGTTCATTTTTGGCTTGACCCAAAAACGAACCAAAAAGGTCAAGGCTGTCAAATCTTATTTCAAATGATGGATTAGGTTTAGGGAAAATAGATCATTAACGTATCCATCATTTGATTTTTGGAGCTGAATTCCGGGCTAAAAATGAGTGGATCTCCTTTATTGGAGCTAACTCATTTTTTTAACGCCCTCCATGCATCTCCATAAACCATAAGCTTTGAAGGCCGAAAATACCTGACATAATATGCTGTCATAAAAGAGTTTCTTTGTCGAGATTCAATGGCACACCTAAAGCTATCTAGCCAATTGGACCATCTTGCAAATCTCCCTTTTAAAACAAAAATTTGATCTTTACGATAACCATAAACCCTTTTAGGAGTGATATAATTATAGTCGGTGGATTTTTTTCGCACCAATGCTGACAAAATCTCAACGGCACAGTCCTTTACCGAAACCATATATTAACCTTTATGACAGCCGAAAACCCCGGCAGGGGTGACATGATTATAGCCGGTGGAGTCAGCCACCGGGTAAGAAATCAAATGTCACTTGATTTTGGCGGTATTGTTGCCCTTTTTTTGCAACAATGCTGACAAAATCTTCATTTGAAATCGGAATTCAATTTTCTCTGATAAATGCATTTTGGGAATCGCCAACCCATCTGTATTTATACAAGGTGGTCCGCTGTAATCCATTATCGGCTTTTTCATTGTGGGATATATAAAACAAACCATCACCCAAGGACTGTATACCTGTCGCTCCCCATTTAAAATGCCAACCACGAATACCTGTATCAGAATCCTTAGGCCCAGCTTGCAACAAAGACAAAGTTTTGACTTTTATTTCTTTATTATCAGAATGAATATGGCTTCTTCTAGGCTTATTATGCCCATCAATAACGAATAAATCATAATTCGGAAATTGGGTTTTGATTCCCTTATATACCGCAGCAAACAAATTCCCCGTATGTGAATCATAGGCTAAATTTTGGATACCATAACGGGTATTTCCGGTTTTCACAAAATACTTTTCTGCTGGCTTATTAGGACCTGAGGTATGCAGGTTATCTTGAGATAGCTGCTTTTCATATTTATCCCAATTGCTGACATCATACTTTAAAATTACCTGATGGTCATTGTCATCCCTATCTACATCCCCATAAATTCCATAGGCAACATATAGATACTTCTTATTCAGATTAGAACTTCCTATAGTAGGAGCAAAGGTAAGTCCATCGATGCCTGAACAGGCAAATCGGTGAGGCATGATTTTACCAGCTACATTTACTTTAGCCTCATAATCTTGTACCACCTCTGATAAATAAACAGTACGCAATAGGTCCTCTGTTTCGGCATCCATATCGGACCGTACAATTTTGGCCCCATCAAAAATGGCTATATAGAATCCGTTCACACCCGTACTCTCTTCTTTTCCCAAACTCTTTTTGATCCCTTTACCTATTGCATCATTTTTATACTCCAAAGAACCGTAGATTTTACCATCTTCTTGGTTGAAATCCAAATCGCCCAGGTGACCCATAAATCCCAATACGCTTCCTACCATGTGGCCTGAAAGGTCCATTTTGACCAGTTTATTGGTAAAAGAAAGATAAATAAATCCATTTTCCTTATCTAAAGCCATTCCTTGTACATGCATTTTCCCTTGGTCTCCTGAAAAGAAAGCATCGGGCCAATGACTTGGTATTTTAACTTCTTGCCCTTGTGTATTCCCTAATATCAAAATAAAAATTAAGGCGAATAGTAATGTTTTTTTCATTGGTATTGGTAATCTGTTTCAGTGATTTGTTGACTTTTCTTCATTTCTGGGAAATAAGCCCATTGCCTTCATTTTGGGCGGTATTTTTTGAATAAATGGGATCAAAACGAATGAAATAATTGAAAATCAATATACCAATTATTTTAGTAGGCTTGAGATAAATTGTTATAGACCCGGGAGAATCCAAAATGATTTGTTAGCCATGGCATTGGAGCAATAATAAAGCATAGACTGGATAAATAGATCAATTTTTATAAGGTTAAGAACTTGCAAATAATCTTGATTGAGCACCTGTGGAGCCAATAAACTCCTTTTTTAATTATAGTCAATCTTTTTGAATAATAGTCAGTAGTAACCAAATACTATTTAAAGACTTATGGTATCGATAACTTTTTGAAGTTGATGGGAAATATTCTAACAATGGGATGAACGGAGCTTTTAATTTATAAGTATTTGATAGTTTTGAAGCTTAATAGGCAAAATAAAAATAGGCTTACCATAGTATTTGTTTGGGAAAACCTTTAAAATGGAAAGTTTTACCTGCTGTATGTACCTGCCGGAAAGGCATATTGTTTTGAATCAATTAAAAATAAACAAGTAAATAAATGAACTGTAAAAAATTAGCCTTAGTACTGCTGTTGCCGGCAATGTTACTGAGTACTGCAGCCTTGAAGGCCCAAGTGAAAAAAGTAAAACATGTGGTCTTATTGGGTTTGGATGGCTTAGGAGCTTATGCAATTCCTCAGGGTGAAATGCCAAACCTTAAAAGAATTATGGATTCCGGAAGTTACAGTTTAAAAGCCAGAACAGTCTTACCCTCATCCAGTGCAGTAAATTGGGCTTCTATGTTGATGGGCTCAGGTCCTACGGCCCATGGATATACTGAATGGGGAAGCAAAACGCCGGAGATTCCACCTGCAAAAATTGGTAATTATGGGATTTACCCTTCTATCTTTGGCTTGATTAGAGAGCAAATGCCTCAAGCCAAAACCGCAGCAATATATAGCTGGGGTGGCATTGAATACCTGTTGGAAAAGGATGGCATTGATGTGGTGATGCATGGAGATGATGATGAAATCTGTACCGAAAAAGCTTCTGAATTAATTATTAAAGAGAAACCAAATTTTGTATTTATCCATTTGAGTGAACCAGATGGAGTAGGACATGGGATTGGCCACGATACTCCGGAATACTATGCAGAACTAAAAAATGTAGACCATAGAATTGGTCGAATTTATGACGCCATTGAAGAGGCGGGCATTGCTGATGAAACCATCTTTATGCTGTCTTCAGATCATGGAGGAACAGGAAAAGGCCATGGAGGAAAAAGTTTGGAAGAAATATATATCCCTTGGATTATTGAAGGTAGGGGTATAAAAAAGAACCATGAGATTTCAGACCTGATCATGACCTATGATACAGCGGCGACCATTGCCTGGATATTTGGCTTGGATATGCCACAGGTATGGAGAGGAAAACCCGTGTTGGAAAGCATTAAATGACTTTTCCTTTCCTAAATTAGGAATAGTTGCCAAGTTTATAAACCAAAATAACCATGCTAAGGGCCGGATTGTAGTTAATCCGGCCTTTTTTAACAAAAAAACAGAAATCCTTATCACGATCTTGGATAGTTTGGATTTATACTCCCGTTATTATCAAACCATCGACTCTCTCAACCCCTAAATTTGTATGTTTTATTTAAATTCGCATTGAATTTAATCCTTTTTAGGATTATTGAGGTTTAATTCCCAAACAAACTTAATTCTTTCGATTTTAAAATGTCTGGTTGCATATCTCAAGTAACAATATCCTTCTAAATAAAGGCTTGGGGGGATCATTTTATCTAAAATATCAAATTCCTCCTTAATTTCATGTATTTTAAAATCCTTAATGGTTCGGACAGTTTTATTTTCTTCGATATCTAAATACTTAATTCTTATTGGGTTATTATTTTTCTCAGCACTTTTTATTACTTGATCTATTTTATTTACCTTTCCATCAATAAAAATAGGAGCTAAACCCAAAAAGGGGCTTTCAATCTCGGTGATTTTCTCAATAATTTCATTATAAATTTCAATTTGCTCTAACTTATTAGTCAAATAATCAAATCCTTCTAAATAATAGTAGCCACTATTGCAGAGAATCCTTTTGGGACTAAAGATTGTATTACCCGAATCTTGTTTTATCCTTATCACTTGCTGTGATTCAATAAATTTATTTATACCTCCTAATACTTCAGGTGAAATGGTTGGAATTAGATTTAGGACTTCAACTGGTAGTAAAATCTCAGAAAATTTTTCTCCATTCGGGTTATACCATTTACACTTAACCAAAGTTTTTGGTAGAAACTTTCTTTGTTCTCCATTATTGGGATTATATATTTTTTGATTGGTTAAATCATTATTTTTAAAACCAATGATTTGCATAACTGGACTTACAAATTGCAAATAATTTGTTGTGGTAGATTTTTTATCAATTGAAACGCTAGAGTTATTAAATGAAATAGCTTGCTTTTGCTTTCCCAATTCAGTATTTAAAGTTTTAAGACTCACTAAAGCACCCATAAACTCCTTTAAATTTTTAGAAGAAATTGGCGCACTGATCTTTAATTCTTCATATTTACAACTTACTTGCTTTAATTCGTTACTTGAAAACCATGCTTCCACAAACTGATGGTTTTTGGTACTATACCAAATACATTTACAATTATAAGATCCTTTTTCTATAATTGGTACCCCATCCTGTTCGTCAAAATTGCTTTTTGTATTTTTCAAAAGCTCAATAATAACCATGATAGGTGGTGTCGTTAAATGGTCCCCAATTATTTGAGTTTGAATGGTTTCGTCATTTAGATAATTTAAATTGTAGGGGTGACTTTTAAAGGTTACTGTAGATCCGAGTATAAAAGTTGACATAAGGGAATGTTATTTGAGTTTAATTGAAACAAATATGTAAAAAATAAATAACTTTGAAGATTACCTTGCAGAAAAAAGTGCGGCAGACAAACGTCTGGTTAGGACCATAGGGTTGTATTACAAACCACTGTTGGCGACATACGGCCTTTCAGGATAGAGATTACCATGAACATAGTTCCTAAGAAGAGGAATTCCTATAAAGATTAATTCTTTGAGAATTGCTATTGCTGGGACGACATGAAGGATATTTTCACTTGTAATGAGGAATATATCTAATGTTAATAAAGTTGCTAATTTGAATAAGTATTTCATGTTACTCTTTGTTTGTGTTTGAACATAATTGAAAATTTAGTGTGACTCAAGAACTTGGGTTCCGGTTCGGCTTTCAAAGGAAAGTGTATGTTTGTCTATTGATGCTGGTACACCACTTCTGCAAGGTTTATTTTTATTGTTATGCCCATTGATAAAAAAAAACATGCTTGGTTAAAGAACAGAGGATACCTTCACGTTTCTCCTCAAATTGATGTTTTTAGAAAAAGAAATAGTCTTCTAAAAAAACTTTCCATTAAGGGTTATATAACAAAACATGCATTTTTTCCATTACTTCATTCCTATATTAAGGAAAGAAGATATAAGTATAATTCCCATAAGAGAAAAAATTCCCATGTGGATAAAGACGGAAGACCAACTGCAAAACTCCGTCCCCTGCATTACGCCTCTCATTTCGATAGTTTAATTTTTGGATATTATGCTGATATCCTTCAGGAAGAATATGAGAGAATCTTATCTGATAATCCCGAACTGTCCGAATTGGTTACAGCTTATCGAAAGGTTCCAGACCCTGATAATCCTGGAAAAAATAAAAGTACAATCAACTTCGCTCAAGAGGTATTTTCAGAAATTAAGACAAGAACTGAAAAAAAAGGTGAATGTGCGGTGATGAAGTTCGATATCAAAAGTTACTTTAGCAGAATTGATCATAAGAAACTTAAAAAAGCCTGGTGTTCTGTTTTAAAGGTAAATACCCTGCCTGAAGATCATTATAACGTTTTTAAAGCATCTACCAAATTCTCATACATTTTAAAAAATGACCTACGTAAATACGCCCAAACGAAAGTTGGTAAACATGGATTTGATGAAAAAAAATTAGCATCCATAAGGAAAAAAGGAAGGTTATCTTTTTACGATTCCAGCGCAGAGTTTAAAAGTGCTATTAAAAACAAAGAACTACCCATTTATAAGTTTCCCTTTCGTAATGACCAGAAAGAACCAGTAGGAATACCCCAAGGTTTACCTATTTCTGCTGTCCTTGCAAATTTGTACCTTTTGGATTTTGATAAAACTGTATTAGAGAAAATTGTAATTGAGCGTGGTGGGTATTACCGCAGATATTCAGACGATATTATAGTTGTTTGTGATGTTGCTGATAAAGAAGTCATTAAAAGCCTTATACTTACCTTAATTAAGGAAAGCAAAGTGAGTATTAGTGAAGAGAAAACAGAAACTTTTTACTATAAAAGAGGTGTTAACAACCGGTTAATAGCTTATAAATTAAGCGATCAAGGGGGATATATTCATCGTTATCCCCTTAATTACCTTGGTTTTGAATTTAATGGTGAACAAATTTTAATAGCCAGTAAAAATTTGTCTAGATTTTACAGACGAATGATATATTCAGTGAAACGAAAATGTTTCATTGCTAAAAAAGCTCACAATAATGATCCAGAGGCGAATTTAGCATTATTCCGTAGACAACTTTATAGGCTATATTCTCATACTAACTTAAATAAAAAGAAGATTTACGGTAGGAGGAAAACACTTCGCCGCAATAAGAATGGAGTGTTTGTATTTCACTCTATTCCTGTGGAAAAAAAACCTAAAGGAAATTATTTTTCATATGTAAAAAGGGCTTCTAGAATTATGGAAGAACCTGCTATTAAAAAGCAATTAAGAAATCATAGGAGTATTTTAGATCAGGCAGTTAGTAAAAATATAAATAAAGATTTTTGACTTAAATTTTATGGTTATTAATTGATGGAAAAATAATAATTAGTATTTAATACCAAAGTACTGGGTTAGATTTTTAATTGTATTCCATTTGGTTTGTGAAGAATTGTTTTTTAACATAGCAGGAATCTATTGTGTTGAAAATTAAAATAAACTATAATTCCAAAATCTTTTCAAATCACCAAATTTTTTTGAAAGCATTGATTAAATAGGAGCAATTTCTGTTTATTTGTATTGTCTGGATTTTAATGATGGTTTTACTATTTACATAAATCCGCAAACCTTGCAGGTTTTGTTGATAATCAGCGCGATGTTAAAATTAGCTGAGTGAAACCTGAAAGGTTTTATCTCAACAAGAACCAATTGATTAAAGAAATAGGCTGCGGAAATTAGGTATTTGCTATGATTTCGTTTGCCGATACACTTAACTGTAGACAGTAATACAATCACTGTCAAGTCAATAATAAAAATTTAAGCCCATGAGAATTGTCTTTCTCCTCTTTGTCATTAGTAATTTTCTCTTTAGTTGTAATACCTCTCAATCGGAAAAAGAAACCATAGAAGCCCCTCATTTTGAGGAAATAGAGCTGGTTTTTACCGCAGCCAATACCCATAACAATCCTTATACGGATGTAGAAATGTATGCGGAGTTTGTAGGTCCAGATGGACAGCAACTGCGCCGACCTGCTTTCTGGGATGGGGGACAAATCTGGAAAGTCCGCTTTGCTTCTCCTATTGCCAATGCAGAGTGGAAATGGAAGACCATCGCTTCCGATAACAGTGACACAGGCTTGCATGGGCAAGAGGGAATGCTTAAAAGTGTGGCCTATACCGGGAATAATCAATTGTTTCATCATGGGCTGTTGCGTATGTCTGAGGGCCAGCGAAATGTGGTCCATGCGGATGGAACGCCTTTTATCGTGGTGGGAGATACCCCTTGGGCCATGCCATGGAGAGCAACCTATGCAGATGTAGCACAGTATGCCAAAGATCGTAGCGAAAAAGGTTTTAATACCGCTTTACTAATGACCCTTCAGCCTGACCAAGGGGCTACCGGTCCCAATGTCCGGGATACGGATCAAGGTTTTGCTGTCGCTTTTTCAGATTTGCCGGAAGGACATATCAATCAAATCAATGCGGATTATTTTCAGTACCTGGACAGCCTGATGGGTATACTTGTTGCCCATGAAATTGTGCCAGTTTACCAGCCTGTTTTTCATGGATTTGGATGGAAGGGTAAAGAGGTATTGGGTAAGAATATTGTGGCTGAAGAATATGCACGCTATTGCAAATACCTTGTGGCACGCTATGGAGCCCGTCCGGCCATGTGGTTGGTAGGTGCAGATGGAATGGGTAAAGAAGTAGGGGTTAAAGAAGGTGGAGAAACTGTTGAAGCTTGGGATGCATACCGTCAACCTACCGGAATTCACTACAATCCTTTTGATGATTTTATCCCTGAATGGGCCGATCCGGATACTTACGAAATACATTACAATAAAGCCTATCAGGAGGCCGAATGGCTGGACTTTCAGTGGGCACAAACCGGGCATACTGCCCAAAAGATTTATGATAAAGTGGAGGAAATGTATGAGAACAAGCCTATAAAAGCAGTGGCCAATGGAGAACCTACTTATGAAGGAATAAGAGATCCGGAAAATGGTTCAGGCTGGTGGCAGGGAGAAGAAGCATGGATGCAGTTGATGTCAGGAGGCACCATGGGTGTTGTTTACGGTGCAGGTGGCATGTGGCAGTGGAAAGTGAGTCCTGATGAAGAAGGATGGGCCGCATGGGCAAATTCTGAAGTGTCCTGGAGGGAAGCCTTGAACCTGGAAGGTAGTCGCTATGTGGGATTTATAGCGAAAGCTATGGAGGGAATGCCATTTACAGATATGGAGAAGCGGAAAGACCTTGCAGGAGGGAAGCTTTGTTTGGCCAATGCAGGTGAGTTTTATTTGAGTTATCTCAACGAAGGGGGAGAAATAACCCTCAGTGAATTAACACCTGAAATGCCTTATCAATGGTTTAATCCGAAGACAGGCGCATTTTTGCCAGAAGCTTCTGTGACTGAAACCGTTCAGACCTTCACTGCCCCAGACAATGAACCTTGGGTACTAATTGTAGGCAAAAGAAAAACCATATAAAAAAATCACCCAATCACTAGATCACTCCATCACTAAATCACTCCATCACCCCATCACCTATTGTTTTCACATTCATCAAACGGCTAGGTTCAAATTTAATTTAACCGATAGTTGACCAGTAGAAAAAAACGATCCGCTCGTACACCCAAATAAATGTAATCGGACATCCCGTTACCTCTCTCATAGCGGAATTCTCCTGACAGTCGTCCTTTGATGGCTCCTAATCCTAGTATTAGCCCTTGCTCATAGCGACGTGTTTTATCCAATAGTTTGCTTTCATTATTGGTTTCTGAAGTATAGAATTTTTTAAAAGTGGATTTTTTGATAGTTTCACTCAAGGCATAACCATTTGAAATTCCTGCATTGGCAAAAATTTTAAAACTTTTCAAGGGATACTTAAAACGCACTAAATTATTTAATTTAAGGTAACCATAACTCAATTTTCCTTCTACATTTATATAGTCATTTTCATTAGTGAAGTCTTGAAAACCCCCACTTACATTATAATGAGAGTAAAGTAACTCATTATAAATAGACCATTTACGTTCCTTTCTAGGCAGTATTAAATCAACAAAAATACCTGCGACTACGCTGTAATCCCTTGGAAAATTAATCCTTTGAATGTCAAAAACTTGGCTACTATTAATTGAAATTGATGTTGAAGAAACTCCTGTCAAAATGCCTAAGTCAGCTACAATTTTTTCCCTAACTTTTCTAAATGTGGGCAGTCTATCCGTACATTCATAATATTTCAAAAAAATGCTCTCCAAACTATTGCTATTATACTGAGCATCTTCCAGAGAAGGCATCATGTATAAACAATCACCTAAATAAGAAGCCAGTTGGCGCTTATACGTTAAGTTTTCTTTCTTGAGTTGTATCCCCTTTTGTTCAGTAAGGTACCACTTGTATTTTAGAAGGGTATAATTGTTTCCTTCTTTGATATAATAATTCTCTTTGCCAGAAGATTTCATGCCTAGCAAGGATTTTTTCCCCAATACCAATGTCTGTAAGAATACTGTATCCATTCTCACCTGTAAGGCCGAAGATTCACTGTGTACATAGACCGTATTCTTAGTTACTTCCTTCTCCACTGCAGCGCCTACATAGATTTCATCCAATACCCCAAATTCGGCGATGTCTAAGGGCTTGTAAACTTTTATCCTGTCCTGTCCCTTCTGTTTGAAGAATACAGTTTTCGGGTTGTTATCCCAGTTTCTATAGTCAATTAGCCCAGGTATGGTGTCCCCTTCTAAGGTCTTTACATAGCCGGGTAAGTATTTTTCCTGTGATACTGCCTTATTAAAAATCAATGCAAAAAATAAAAATGCAAAAATATATTTCATTGGATAAAAATTGTTAAAATGTCTTACAAATTTCAAATATATAGACAAATCTGGATAATGTCTTTCTAATCTTTCCTAAAATAAATGCATTATAGTTTTCATTATTCATTCTCAATGGATTACAATTTATGCTTTAATTTTTTTTTAAGAATTCCTGTGCTTCTTTAAACTAATGCAGGATTATTTTCACCTCTGTACAGTTAATTATAGAGATTATGGTTATTATTGATATTCTGGTAGGTACAGTTGACATAAAACCCTATGACTAACAAGGGAAGTAAGCTTACTATTAGCAAAAGAGCGATTGTTTAACTTTACCTTACTTGTTTTTGATTTATTATTTGTACCAAAAAAATTACTCTAGTGAGACAATCTGTATTTATCGCACTCCTTTTGATTATAGGTTCCTGTGCCAACCAAAAGCCCAAAAATGAATTTTGGAATGATGGCAAAGCCGTTTTTGAGTTAAGTGAGATTTTTGCAGGAGAGCGATTTCCCAATGTGGTAACGGCTAAGGATGGTTCTATTGTAGCCACCTGGGGAAATAAAAGTTACCAGGTGCGTAGGAGTGAAGATGGAGGCAAAAGCTGGCAACCAATCATTACCCTTGTCGAGCCCGGTTTTCAAGGAGGAGGCGTTATAGTGGATGAAAACAGTGGAGATATTTTGGCATTTGTAGAAGAAAGTCATCCCATTTCCCCTTTTCAAATGTACAGGAGCAAAGACAATGGGAAAACATGGGCAGTTGAAGAAACGAGTCTAACAGGAGACAAGAATGGAAATGTACCTTCCATGCACATGAATGAGCACGGTATTACTTTACAATTCGGTGAAAAGAAAGGAAGATTGATTCGGGCAACTCGCAATTATGATGGCGGAAACAATAAGGAGTTTTGGCCCAACCATTATACCAATGCCATTTATTCTGATGATGCAGGGAAAACCTGGCACACTAGCGCCCCTTTTCCTGCCAATGGAACAGGCGAAGCCACGCTGACAGAACTTTCTGATGGAACCATCTACTACAATTCCCGCAGGCACTTGTCCACCGATGGCTTGAACCCAAGAATGAGGCATATTGCACATAGTACAGATGGAGGAGAAACATGGGAAGGCCTATATGTCAGTGAAGAATTACCTGATGGAGACCAAAGCGGTGATTATGGATTGATGGCAGGCTTGATTAGACTGCCAATCGAAGGGCATGATGTGTTGCTCTTTAGCAATATAGTATCCGATAAAGGCAGAAACCACGGAACCGTCTGGGCCAGCTTCGATGGTGGCAAAACCTGGCCGGTAAACAAACTGGTAGAAGAAGGCAAGTTTGCCTATTCCTCCATGACCGCCGGAAGAGCCGGTACTCCAAGCGAAGGATTGATTTACCTATTCTTTGAAGGAGAAGGCGAAGACCCTAAAGGTTACTCAGGTAAGATGGCCATTTTCAACCTTGCTTGGCTTTTAGACGGTAAGGATTGGGAGGAGTTTTTGGATAATTTATAATTATTAATTGTTAATGATAAATTAGAATAGAATATGGATAGATATACTTCAACAATAAATATGGGTGTATTCTAATTGTTTATCTTTTTAAGAATTAACCTTAGAATACTTATCAGAAATAACTTAAACAAAAAAATGGATCCCACTTAATAATACTTTAAGATAAATTTGGTTAATTGTTAATAATTCTTTGTTGAAAGTAATTAAATTTTAATGTAAAATATTTATCAAGGAAACGATATCTTTTAAAATTATCTTAAATAACCATTAAATGACTATACCTAAAGGGATTACTTTTGGATCAAAAGTTATTGTTATTCCACCTATCGTATCAGGTTTTACACATAGTGGCTACATGAAGCGGGTGATGAAAGACAATTATATTTGGGTTGAAAGGGGAGAAATTATTGGAGAATTTAACATCAATGGCAATTACAATGATAACCTTTTTTCTCGAGTTTTTAACTCAAAAGATCATACTGCACCTATCAGATGTCCTGCTTCAGGCCTGCTCTTACATCCAACTATAAAAAATTCTTTACCTCGAGATTGGAATAAAATAAATGAGCCTCCGATTGCCTGTTTTTCATTATTGATTCCAGATGACGAACCAAAACCGGAATCTGGAGAATTTATATACAAAGAAATGTGTAATTTTGTCAAGAGTATGGAACATTATTATTTCAGAAGTTCCAGGTATTGGAGTATGCCAGGGTTTACCTCAGAAACGCTAGAGAAAATGATCAACCTACAATTGAATGCAAACCCTTTAATTTTTGATGCTCTTCCAGAATGGGCGGATTATCTTGATGAGGCTCGTATAAAGAAACCAGAGTTAAGACCCCATATTAAACATTTATCCAACATCTTATAAAGCATTTTAAGAAATTATGTGAATGTATAATTAATGATGAAACCTCATTCCCTTCTTAAGGGATGATGATTTTCATGGTTTATTGTCAAATACTTTTGATTTTAGGTAGAATACGATGCCTATAGAGCATTAAATCCTTGCCAAGTTTTATATCTTTAGGGAAGAAAAAGTAGTCGGAGATTTTTTTAATCCGGTGGTAAACGCTTGATGCAATAAAGACTGCTATTGTATCAATATTCTATTACTTAATAATTAATTGCATTAATGGCCAAAAAACAGCCCAAAAAGAATCAAAAATCCATGGAGGAAACCCTCTGGGATTCAGCCAATAAATTAAGAGGAACGGTAGAAAGTTCTGAATACAAACACGTAGTACTAGGTCTGATCTTCCTGAAGTTTGCTTCAGACAAGTTTGAAGAACGTAGGACTGAATTGATCGCTGAGGGTAAGGAAAAATACCTGGAGATGAGGGAATTCTACAATATGAAGAATGTCTTCTTTCTCGCTCCCGAAAGCCGTTGGTCGTATGTGATTGGGCATTCCAAGCAGGATGATATCGCATTGATCGTGGATACGGCCTTGCATACCATTGAGAAAAACAATCCTTCCCTAAAAGGCGCTTTGCCGGACAATTACTTTTCCCGACTAAACCTTGATCCCAGTAAACTGGCGGCCCTTCTGGATACGGTTAACAATATCGATACGGTAGGGGATGCAGAGGAAGATGTTGTAGGTAGGATTTACGAGTATTTTCTGGGTCGATTTGCTGCTGCTGAAGGAAAGGGTGGTGGCGAATTCTATACACCCAAATGCATCGTAAACCTGATTGCCGAAATGCTTGAGCCCTACAAAGGAAAGATCTATGATCCAGCTTGCGGTTCAGGTGGGATGTTTGTGCAGTCTGTACAATTTGTCAAAAGTCATCAGGGCAATACCAGAGATATTTCAATCTATGGACAGGAATACACTGCCGTTACTTATAAATTGGCCAAAATGAACCTAGCTATTCGTGGGATTTCTGCTAATCTTGGGGATGTACCTGCCGATACTTTTTTTAAAGACCAGCATCCTGATCTCAAAGCTGATTACATTATGGCAAATCCTCCCTTCAACCAAAGCCAATGGAGGGAGAAAAACGAACTGGAGGATGATTTACGATGGGCAGGATTTACTACCCCTCCGGCAGGGAATGCCAACTATGCCTGGATTTTGCATATGCTGAGCAAGCTTTCCGAGAATGGTACTGCAGGTTTTGTTCTGGCCAATGGCTCTATGAGTAGCAATACCTCAGGAGAAGGAGATATCCGTAGGGAACTGATCGAAAAAGACATGGTGGACTGTATGATTGCCTTGCCGGGGCAATTGTTTTATACTACACAAATACCTGTTTGCCTTTGGTTTATAACTAAAAACAAAACAAGACGTCCTCATCCGGAAGATCCAACAAAAGAATTCCGCGATAGAAGAGGAGAGACCCTCTTCATAGATGCCCGTCAACTCGGCTCCATGATCGACCGCACCCAAAAAGAACTCACCAAAGAAGACATATCCCAAATCGCCAACACCTACCACACCTGGCGCAACCAAGTCCCTCCAGAAAAAGAACGTGTGGCCAAGGGCCAAACCAATCAAAGCTCCCCTCCTTCTCAAGGAGGGGTGGCCGAAGGCCGGGGTGGTTTTATAAACCAAACCAAGGTGGCTGAAGGCCGAGGTGGTTTATTAAACCAATCCACGGTATCCGAACCCCAGACAGCTTATAAAATAAACAACCTTCCCCACCTTAAAACCTTCAGGAAAGAACTTAGAAACAACCTAACTCCGGCTGAAGCCAGCTTATGGACGCTATTGCAAAACAAAAAACTGGATGGTAGAAAATTCAGAAGACAGCACAGTGTGGGGAATTACATACTGGATTTTTATTGTCCTTCAGAAAAACTGGCCATTGAATTAGATGGGCAGGGACATTTCAATGTGGTTCAAGCAGAATATGATCGAGAGCGGGATTTGTTTATAAATGCCTTTGGTATCAAAGTTCTGCGTTTCGAAAACAAAG
Organism: Cyclobacterium sp. L-R; assembly: GCF_056859355.1. Classification (NCBI taxonomy): domain Bacteria; kingdom Pseudomonadati; phylum Bacteroidota; class Cytophagia; order Cytophagales; family Cyclobacteriaceae; genus Cyclobacterium; species Cyclobacterium sp. L-R. The sequence goes on along the minus strand of NZ_JBSXOH010000095.1, from coordinate 240,122 downwards.
AAGTTTTCGAGAATACGGAGGCTGTTTTAAATGCCATTAAAGCGGAGTTTGGCTGGTATATAAACCACCCCGCCTTGCAGGAACAGCAGGAGGAGAAAGAGAACCACCCCGCCTTACAGGCACCCCGGGAAGATCTAGAAAAGAACCACCCCGCCTTGCAGGCACCCCTCCTTGGGAAGGAGGGGAACTACAGGTACGAAGACATCCCGGGCTATTGCAAATCTTCCACACTTTCTGAGATCCAAGCCAACGACTACGTTCTGACTCCTGGGCGATATGTTGGGGTGGCTGAGAAAGAGGACGATGGGGTTCACTTCGAGGATAAAATGACGGAGCTGACGGCTGTATTGAAAGAACAAATGGCTCAAGCTGATCATTTGGATCAAGCTATTTTGGAGAATTTAAAAGCTTTGGGGTATGAGTGAGTGGAAACCAGAAACAGTAGGTAATGTTGTGGAGTATATAAAAGGTTTTCCTTTTAAGTCAATTGACTATAAAAACAAAGGAATACCGATAGTAAAAGTAAAAAACTTTACAGCCGACTCTATTGATATATCAGACTGTGATTTTCTTGATGAGGAAGAATATAATAAATATTTTAAGTACAGGTTAAACGAAAATGATATATTAATTGCAACAGTGGGTTCTTGGTTAACTAACCCTAACTCTGTTGTTGGCAAGACTGTAAGAGTGCCATCTAAAGTTAAGGGAGGCTTACTAAATCAAAATGCAGTTAGATTAAGGGCGAAAATTGATGTTGATCAGCGATATCTATTTTATTTATTAAGGCATGATAGATTTAAATTTTATATAGTAGGAACTGCTCAGGGTAGTGCAAACCAGGCAAGTATTACATTAAATGATATATTTAATTACGAGTTTGAGATTCCCCCTCTAACTGAACAAAAAGCTATTGCCCATATTTTAGGCACCTTAGATGACAAGATTGAGCTAAATTGGCAGATGAACCAAACCCTGGAAGCCATGGCGCAAGCTTTGTTTAAAAGCTGGTTTGTGGACTTCGATCCGGTGGTAGACAATGCCCTGGCAGCAGGCAATGCTATTCCCGAGGAATTGCATGCAATGGCGGAGAAACGAGCATTAGTCCCACATTCAAAAAAACTAATCTCAAAATCCCCTGAGCTTGCCAAAGAGTTTCCATCTTCTTTTGTTTATGATGGGACGCTGGGGAAGTGGATTCCTGAGGGATGGGAGGTGAAGAAGCTCCAAGAATTAGTAAATGTAAAATATGGTAAGGATCACAAAAAGCTAGAAGTTGGTGGAATCCCATGTTATGGATCCGGGGGAGTTATGAGAATGGTGAATGAAGCACTGTATGAAACAGAATCTGTTCTGATACCAAGAAAAGGAACATTAAACAATATAATGTACGTCAATAAACCTTTTTGGTCTGTAGATACCATGTTTTATACGCAAATGAAACAGAATAATTTCGTGAAATACTTTTTCTATGTAATGAAAAAATTGAATTTCAGTGACATGAACGAAGGTTCAGCTGTGCCAAGTATGACAACTGCACAATTAAATGCAATGAATATTATTCTTCCTTCAGTACAAAATCTTAAAAGATTTGATGTTTTAATCTCAAAAAAAGTTATAAAAAAAGAGAGTAATGATCTTCAAATTGAAACATTAACCCAATTGCGAGATAGGTTGCTTCCTAAATTAATTAGTGGAAAGTTAAGAGTTGACAATAAATATAATAACATAATAAACCCGAAAAATTATGAATCCTGAAAATTTAAGACCTGAAAAATTTAAAAACCACACCATAGTCTACACCAATGAATATTTTACGGTTGCTTATGGTGAGTGGGACACTCAAAAATAACTAAGACTTGCCATGAGGTGGAATTGAGGAGGAGATTCCTTAGGATACCCAAGTCAAGGAGGAAACCCCTTATGGTTTCAGCTACCAAGCGATGGGATTTGGACAACTGAAATTTTGAGAGAGATTAAAAATATTGATGAGAGTGAAAAGCAGATTAAAGATCTTAAATCGAAATTGTAAATACATAATAAGGGTACCGATTGAATCAAGAAATAATTTTTAATAAATATTCAATATGTATTTATCCAATATGAAGCTTTGGAACTTCAGAAAGTTTGGTTCTGAAAGTGATTTTAACTTAGCATTACCAAATTTGAACTTGAATTTCACAACAGGAATTAATGTTTTGATTGGTGAAAATGATTCAGGAAAAAGTGGAATTGTTGATGCTATAAAATTAACCCTAAAAACTCATAGTTATGAATGGGTTAAGTTGGATTGGGATGATTTCTATAATAGTTCAAAAAGATTGAGAATTGAATTGACATTCGAAGAACTATCCGATGACGAAGCAAAAAACTTTACAGAGTGGCTAGGATGGAATGGTGAAGGTGACGAAATCAAACCTTTTCTAAGAATAATTTATGATGTTACGAGAAATCTTGAAGATCAATATATTTTTCCTACTGAAATAAGAGCAGGAGTTGATGAAATAGGATATCAACTCACAGCAGAGGCAAGAGAATATTTGAAAACGACTTATCTGAAACCCTTAAGAGATGCAAGGTCTGAATTAATCCCGCGAAAAAACTCAAGATTAACTCAAATACTTCAAGGGCATGAGGCCTTTAAAGGAAGAGATAATGATCATAGATTAGTGGGGTTATTTAAGGCTTTTAATGAAGAAGTTAAGAAATACTTCGAAGGGAAAGATAAGGATGGAGGTGAACTTGAAGGCGATGATTTAAAGGGAAAAGAATTAAAGACTGAAATTGATAGGTTTATACAGGCTTTCTATTCAAAGAATAAAGAATCTAATTTTGGAGTTCTTGGTAATAACCTCAAAAATATTCTTGAAAAGCTTGAGCTATCTATTAAAGATGAGATAAACCCTGGTTTGGGAACTTTGAACAGATTGTTTATGGCTTCAGAGTTACTTCATCTTCAAAAGAAAAATTGGGACGGTTTAAGATTAGGTTTAATTGAAGAATTAGAAGCTCACCTACATCCTCAAGCACAAATGCAAATCATAGAAGCTTTGCAAAATGAACCAAATATCCAATTAATACTAACTACACATAGCCCTAACCTAGCGTCTAAATTAAAACTTGAGAATCTAATTATCTGTAATGGAAGCAATGCCTTCCCTATGGGAGCATTCTATACAAAATTAGCTTCCGATAATTATAAGTTTCTTGAAAAGTTTCTCGATACGACTAAGTCTAACTTGTTTTTTGCAAAGGGTGTTATTCTAGTCGAAGGATGGGCAGAAGAAATACTACTTCCTAGTCTTGCAAATGCAATTGGTATAAATCTTACCGAGAAAGGAGTTTCCATTGTGAATATTGGAAATACAGGATTTGATCACTATTCAAAAATTTACTTAAGAAAAGTAGAGCCATTTATGAAAATTCCAGTGGCAGTCGTTACAGATTCTGATTTCAGAGAATATGAAAAAGTAGGTAAGGATTATGTAAAAAAAGAAGATTGTACTATCAATAATGAAAATTATAGAATAATTAGTAACATTATTTCCAAATCAGATCAATCTGTACAATATTTTCCTGCAACGAACTGGACTTTGGAATATTCGATTTTTAAATCTCCTACATTATCCGTTGCATTTCAAAGTGTTTGTAAAAAAGTTCACTCAAAAACCAAATGGGATTCAAATTTTGAAAAAACCTTGGCGAGAAAATTAATTGATAAAAATAGTAAACTAGGAAAAACAGAAGTGGCATATAGATTAGCCAATTTTATTGATGAAGATCTAAAAAATCCAATATCTGCTAGAACAATATCAATTAATTCTGAAGATGAAAATGACAGTATAAATTATTTAATTCAAGCTATAAATTATGCTGCGGGAAATTAATATAACTGATGCGGATATCAAATACGCCGAAAAAGTACTTTTATTTGAAGGGAGAAAGTTTGATGACGAAAGAAGAATATTCATTCGAGACCTTAGTACTTTAGATTTACAAGCTGTCCCAGGAAGTGGTAAAACGACAGCACTACTTGCGAAACTCTTAATTCTAGAAAGATACATGCCTCTTGAAAATGGTAGAGGTATTTTGGTTATATCCCATACAAATGCTGCTGTAGATGAAATAAAGGAAAAAATCGGAAAAAATTGCCCTAAACTTTTCACCTACCCTAATTTTATTGGTACAATTCAAAGCTTTGTTGATACCTTTCTAGCAATTCCTTACTATACAAACAAGTTCAAAAAAAAACCAACGAGGATTGATTCTGAAATATATAATGAGCGAATCTCTCAAATACTAAAAAATCCTTATCCCTTTAAATTTAGACTTTCCCAGGATAATTTTAAAAAAATATTAGCACTTAAACATGTAGACGAGTCATTGTTTTATAATTTTCGATTTGGAATTGAGAATAATAAAATCGTTCTAAAGAAAGAATTGAATGGAGAAAATCTTGAAATAAAGAAACCAAAAAGAGGTAAAAACTATCAAGATTACACAGTAGAAGAAAAATCAATTCTAAAGAGATGGTTTTTTGAATTGAAATTATATCTTATGAAAGTTAAAGATGTATTGCATTATGATGACGCATATTTCTTAGCTAATCTCTCAATAGTAAAAAATCCTTCTATAATTAAACTTTTGCAAAGACGATTTAAGTTTGTTTTTGTCGATGAAATGCAAGATATGGATGTGCACCAACATCATTTGGTTGAAAAAATTTTTCATCCTAATAATATAACTCAATCAATCCTTCAAAGAATTGGGGACAAAAATCAAGCAATTTATAACGGGAAATCTATTAAATCAGAAAATATCTGGACAGATAGAAATAAAATATTGTTTATACAAGGGAGCCATAGACTTAGTCCAAGGATAGCAGCTGTAGTTCAAACTTTAGCTATTACTCCCAATAATATTGAGGGGAGAAATACAAATTTTGATGGTTCAGAAATTGACATTAAACCAACAATTCTCATTTATCGAAATGATACAAGATCATTAGTGATTTCGACTTTTGCTAATAAAATTAAAGAATTTCAAATATCACGGTTGATTCCTAAAGACCCAATACATAAATTTATGGCAGTTGCTTGGGTAAAGGAAAATAACGATCTGAATAAAACATCATTGAAAGATTATTGGCCTCATATTTCTAATTCTATTGCAGGTCATAAAATAGATTTCAATGTACTGGAAGATTATGTGCTATTTTTTGATAAAGAGAAAAAGACTTTAGAATCTGTTCGTAAGAACATTTTAAATGCACTTTTGAAAATTCTTCGCTTAGAAAATGTTATGGATGAATACAAAAGGGTTTATACAAAAAGAAAATTAATTAACTTCTTTAAATATCTTGGTAAAAATGAATATGAACACCTAAAGTTGAATCTTTATAAATGGTCTATAGAATGCATAAAAGGGAATAGTTTAGAAACAATTGATTCAATTAAAAAATATATTCCTTCATTTCTATTCAATTTTCAAAAAACAATAAATTATTCACATAACTTCATAAATGGAAAATCTGGAATCAAGGTAGATGATAATATATCCAAAATTCAATCCAATTTTCACGAGTTTGAAGGTATTAATATTGAAATTGGTACTGTTCATTCAGCAAAGGGACAAACTCACACTGCAACTTTATATTTAGAAACTTTTTATAGTAGGGGTTATGGGAATTACGAATCTGAAAGGTTACGGAATCAAATAAAGGGTATAAGCATAACGGATACTCTTAAAAAAGTTGTAAGTGGAAGAGACAAGGTTATTCAATCATGCAAAATGGCTTATGTTGGCTTTTCAAGGCCGACACATTTTTTATGTTTTGCTATTCATAAAGATCGGTATGATGCACATCTATCTGATATAGATCAAAATTATTGGGACATTATAGATTTAAATTCTATTTCAGATTAATTGATGAAATTCACTGAATCCCAACTTGAACAGGCCTTTATTAATTGTTAATGATTAATTGTAAATTATTAATGAAATGAGGGTGAATGTCGTAAAGGATAAAGGTTTTGGGTTTGCGATTAGAGTGGTTAGGCTTTATCAGTTTCTATGTGATCAAAAAAAAGAGTATGTTCTTTCAAAACAACTGCTAAGAAGTTGAACTTCGGTAGGAGCAATGGTTCGAGAAGCTGAACATGCAGAAACAAAGAACGATTTTAAACATAAAATGAGCATCGCCCAAAAAGAAATAAACGAAACCATTTACTGGCTTGAATTACTGCATAAAACAGATTATTTGACCTTAGACGAATTTGAAAGTATGAATTCAGATGCAGTGGAAATAATCAAAATCATCATAGCCATTTTAAAATCTGCAAAAGCCCATTAACCATTGAACATTTATAATTAACCATTACAAATGAAGTTTACTGAATCCCAACTTGAACAAGCCTTTATTACCCTCTTAGGAGAGCAGGGGTATCCCTATGTGCCGGGTGAGGAGATTGTCAAAGGAAAGGAAGAGGTGTTGTTACGTGAGGATTTGCAGGCTTTTCTACAGGAATCTTATGCAGCGCAGAAGATTACTCCAGCAGAAATCTTTGGGATCATTCGTGAATTGGAAAAACTACCGGCCTCTGATCTTTATGAGAGTAATAAAACGGTTATGAATTGGGTTCGTGATGGTTTTCTGCTAAAGCGGGAAGATCATAACAAGAAAGATATATTTATCTCTTTGATCAATTACGCCGAACCTGAGAAAAACATTTTTAAAATCGTCAATCAGCTTGAAATTCAGGGATTTGAAAAGCGAATTCCAGATGGTATACTCTATGTAAATGGCTTGCCACTAGTGATATTTGAATTTAAGTCAGCCATAAGGGAGGAAGCTTCCTTGCATTCTGCCTTTGTTCAGCTGACTACCAGATACAAACGGGATATACCAGACCTATTCAAATACAATGCCTTTTGCGTTATTGGTGACGGTGTGAATACCAAGGCAGGTAGTTTTTTTGCTCCTTATGAGTTCTTCTACTCATGGAGGAAGATCGCAGGTTTGGACAAAGAGATCGATCCACAGTCCGGACTTTCTACCAAAGTGCATGGGATAGATTCCATGTACACGTTGATACGGGGCATGCTGGACATGCACCGATTTTGTGACATTGTTCATAATTTCATTTATCTACCGGATAGTTCCAGGAAGGATGAGAAGATCCTCTGTCGCTATCCTCAGTATTATGCGGCTACCAAACTTTTTAAGAACATAAAACAGCATCAGCTTCCTCATGGAGATGGTAAGGGTGGAACCTATTTTGGAGCCACAGGATGTGGGAAGAGCTTTACCATGCTGTACCTTACCCGTTTACTGATGAAGAGTGTGGATTTTGCCAGTCCTACCATTGTGCTGATTACGGACCGCATGGACCTGGACGATCAATTAAGTGCACAATTTACCAATGCCAAGGACTTTATAGGAGACAATGTGATCAAGTCGGTAGTAAGTAGGGCTGATCTCAGGGAGGAACTAAAGGGAAGAAACTCCGGAGGAGTTTTTCTGACCACAATTCACAAGTTCAATGAGGATACCGAATTGCTTACGGAGCGGAGCAATGTTATTTGTATTTCGGACGAGGCCCACCGTAGTCAGACAAATCTGGATCAGAAAGTCCGTGTTACAGATCAGGGAGTGAAGAAGAGCTTTGGTTTTGCGAAGCATCTACACGATTCCTTTCCCAATGCCACTTATGTGGGTTTTACCGGAACACCTATCGATGCCACTATGGATGTTTTTGGGGACATAGTAGATACCTATACCATGACCGAATCGGTAATGGATGAGATTACGGTGAGGATAGTCTATGAAGGGAGGGCGGCGAAAGTATTGCTTGAAAACCATAAGCTACAGGAAATAGAGGCCTATTACAATAAAGTCGCTAAAGAAGGAGCGAATGAATACCAGATCGATGAGAGCAAGCGTCAAATCACCCAAATGAGAACGATTTTGGGAGATCCCGGACGAATTGAAGCCATTGCAAAGGATTTTGTAAATCACTACGAAACTAGAGTAGAAGAAGGAAGTACCCTTCTTGGGAAAGCGATGTTTGTTTGTAGCACCCGTGAGATTGCCTATATGCTTTATCAGGAAATCATTGGCTTGAGACCTGCTTGGGCAGAGATTTTGGTAGCCGAACAGGGTGTGGAGTTGACTGAAAAAGATCAAAGAGAACTTAAGCCCATGGCTCGGGTAAATATGGTGATGACTCGGAGCAAGGATGATGTGAAAGAGCTGTGGGATGCTTTGGGGACTCAGGAATACAGAAAGGAATTGGACCGGCAGTTTAAGAATGCCAAGAGTAATTTTAAGATTGCGATAGTGGTGGACATGTGGTTGACGGGTTTTGATGTGCCTTTTTTGGATACCATGTACATAGACAAACCCCTACAGGAACACAGTTTGATTCAGACGATTTCAAGGGTTAACCGGAAGTTTGAGGGAAAGTCAAAAGGCCTGGTAGTAGATTATATCGGAATTAAAAAGCAGATGAACTTGGCGCTTAAGCAATACTCCACGATGGATAGCCAAAACTTTGAGGATATTGAGCAGTCCATTGTAGTGGTAAAGGACCATATGAATTTATTGGAAGCTATATTTCATAAATTCGACTACAGCAATTATTTCAATGGTTCTCCATTGGAGCAATTAAATACGCTCAATATGGCCGCTGAATTTGTGCAGTTGACCAAGCAATTGGAAAAGCGCTTTATGAATTTAGTGAAACGGATGAAGGCAGCTTATGATATTTGCTCAGGTAGTGCGGCCTTTAGCAATGCCGAAAAGGATAAGATTCATTTTTTTATAGCGGTCAGGTCCATCGTATTTAAATTAACCAAAGGCGAGGTTCCCGATACCGATCAGATGAATGCCAAAGTTCGAGAGATGATTCATGAGGCCATTTTAAGTGAAGGCGTAGAGGAGATCTTCAAGCTTGGGGAAGATGATCAGAAGCAGGTGGATATCTTTGAAGCTGATTACCTGGCCAAGATCGATAAAATCAAATTGCCCCATACAAAAATCAAATTGCTGCAAAAGCTATTGGCGAAAGCCATCGATGAGTTTAAACAAATTAACAAGATAAAAGGTGTTGATTTCTCTAAGAAGATGCAGCATTTGGTAGAGAAATACAATGAACGCAAAGAGGCTGATGTGCTTCAAAGTGAGGTATTGGAAGACTTTACCAACGAAATCATAGACCTGTATTATGCCATGAAAAAGGAGAAGGATTCTTTTGCTGAGATGGGGATAGATTTTGAAGAAAAGGCCTTTTATGATATACTGAAAGAATTGGCTGTAAAGTATGACTTTGTTTATCCTGAGGACAAGTTGATTCACTTGGCGCAGTTGGTAAAGGACGTGGTAGATGACAAAGCAAAATATACCGATTGGAGCAAGCGGGACGACATCAAGGCCGAATTGAAAGTAGACCTGATAATATTATTGGCCGAAAATGATTATCCTCCTGTGGACAGGGATGAGGTATACAAAGAGATCTTTGAGCAGGCGGAGAATTTTAAGAAGTATCAGAGGTGAGCCTAAATTGGGTATTATAAAACAGTGTTAAAAACAATCTCAAATATCAAAGGCCAATATTTCCTCCATATTATATCATTCCCTCATTCCAAAGAAACCCGATAGCGGTAAATGACATTGTAATCTTTTTCTGATGTTTCTTTTCAAAAATGCTAAGCCTTTTCAAACCTTTTCAATTTTGGGTTGTTTCGCTCGAATTCTTTGATGGCTAGCGCCATGTCATATTTGTGCTGCATTTTAGTCCATATTTCGGCGCTTCCACCAAATACGGTCTGAATTCGGAGTGCGATATTGGGTGAGATGCCGCTTTTTTCATTAACAATTTTTGGTGTAAAAAACTTATATAAACGGCATGGAACATCTAAAATCAAGGAAATTTTTGTTTACCAATGATCCTAACTATTCTGACCTGATCCTCTACTGTGAAGTATATGGTATGTGAGCTATGAACACAATATCTATAACCTTTACGAATTGAAGTTAAAGGGTACATTTCAGGATTTTCGGAAATCCTAATAAACGTATTCTCTAGCGATCCATGATATTTTTCAGCTTGGGTTGGACCAAAAACTGCTTGACCATAAAGATAAATTTGAATAAGGTCTTCTTCTGCTTGGCGGGTAAGAATACAATTCATTGGCCATTTTTTACTCTTTGTTTAGCCTCTGCAAGAATTTCAGCCATAGATTTATTGGATATGCCACTATTTTCACCCTTTATAAGCTCATTCCTTAACCATAATCGCTCTTCTTCTTGTTCTCTTTGTCTACGAATAAGGTCGTTGATCAATTCACTTTTACTGGAGAATTCATTCTCTTCAATTTTTTGTTTCATCCAACGGTCGTTCGGTTCATTAACAGAGATAGTTTGTCTAGCCATTTTTTTTGTGTGTTTATGGTGTAATAATACACCATATTTAACGAGTATACAAAGCATCTTGTTTATTTTGTACGGGTTTATTGCAATGGCATATTATATCATTCCCTCATTCCAAAGAAACCCGAAAGCGGTAAAAGACATTGTAATCTTTTTCTGATGTTTCTTCTCAAAAATGCTATGCTTTTTCAAACCTTTTCAATTTTGGGTTGTTTCGCTCGAATTCTTTGATGGCTAGCGCCATGTCATATTTGTGCTGCATTTTAGTCCACATTTCGGCGCTTCCACCAAAAACGGTCTGAATTCGGAGTGCGATATTGGGTGAGATGCCGCTTTTTTCATTAACAATTTTTGATACTGTTAGCCTCGAAACCTGCAAGAGTTCTGCGACTTCACCAAGTTTTAGGTGATTTGGTTTAATTACCTCCTCTAAGAAAATTCTTCCTGGGTGAATGTATGTTGCAATATGTCTTTCCATTTTACTTAAATTTTAGTGATAATCTTCTAAATCCAAATCGTATGCAGCACCAGTTTGATTGTTGTAGTTGAATGTAATACGCCAATTACCTGAAATCTCAAGGGACCAATCTCCTTTTCTATTTCCTTTTAGTGGGTGAGGTTTTAATTCAGGGAATGGGTATAGGTCATCAGGTACCTTTTCGATACTATCGATAATCTCCATTACCATCTCAATTTTCCGGCTCATGGTTGACGGAAGTTTACTTCTATCACCCTTGACCCAATAGTTTTTTAGGGCTTTATTCTTGATACTTTTTATCATTAGTACATGTATAGTGTAAATATACAGTATACGTTTTTGAAAATCAACCTACATTTTAAAAATCAATTTATTTTGATTAATGGCTCCAATTTTAATTGCTCTAGAATCCCGAACATTTAAACATGTCTTATTGCCGTTAAAATTGGGTCGATTATGTCTGGTAAAACCTTTCTTGAAATAGATATAAAAAAAGTGAATCAGGTAATTACCCATTTGCTAAGGAAGGCATATCCACCATCAACCTTTACTTTTCCATAATCGAACGCAGGTTCTCTAAAAATATTTTGATCTGCCGAATAGACAAAAGGAATTTCTGAAACCTGAAATTCCTTTTTCCAAAAGTCCTTCTATTAAAAGAGACCAAAATAGTTTTGATTTTAAAAATCTATACCTAGGTTTGTGCCACAATCATGTCAAAGGCTTTCAAAATAGACGCCTTGATTTATAAAGAAGTAGCGAGAGACTGGCTCTATGACCTACTGGCAACCTTCATCAAATGAAAAGGTGCCAATTCCAGACTCTTAAATAAGAGGACTATAAAACAGACGTAATGAAAACAATTCAAAGCCCCATCATTTACACCTTTTCAAAGGAACTTTTTCGCCACAAGACGATTCATTTGTGTTGCTGTTTGCAGCATAATAGGGATAAGTCTATGTCTGGCCGCATGTAAATTTCATTTTCCAATTTCCGATACTAAGACGATTCAGTCTATGGAGTGATTGCTTCAGCATCACCCTATATAACCCTATTTATTATTTATTAACTTTTAATTTAAATAACCATGTCAGAATTAGTACAGCGAACATTTCAAGGAATTATTGAAGCTACCAACAAAGATGCGAGCCTTATAAAAGGAGTTTTTAGAGTCACTTCCGAAATGGATGAGCATGTCCGAGTTAAAAATACGGCGAGAGATTTTGAGTTTATCGCAGATGAACCAGAAGCTTTGGCAGGAACAAATTTAGGTCCTAATCCTGTAGAGTATTTACTGGCCTCTCTAGGCTCTTGCCAGGTGATTACCTATCAAGTTGTCGCTTCCTTAAAAGGGATTCAGTTAAACAATGTCAAGGTAGAAACCAAAGGGAATATAGACTGGAGGGGATTCCTTGGAATAGACGAAAATGTCCGTCCTGGATACCATAAAATAGAAGTGGAAACGATTATCGATTCTGACGAAAGTCCTGAAAGGATACAGGAACTTATTAAAGAGGTAGAGGCCCGTTGCCCTGTATTGGACAACCTGGTAAATACTGTAAAAGTAGAAAGCCAAATCTCTATTGTTAATGAGAAAAACCCTGTTGTCTAAATTCAGCAGCCATTAACCAAGCAATTGTATCCGGCGATGGGAGGAAAACAGCAAGGTTTTTTAATCCATTTTGAAAAGCGCTGCAGCCCTGGTCCGGATATAATTTTTTAATTTAAGGATTAGGAGAGGGTAAGAAGTTGAGTAGGTTGATGCTTTTTTCTACAACAATGTTGAAAAGGTCCTTAAATGCTTTTTCAATCGAGTGGTGCTTCTTTTCTGACTATATAGGTCTAAAATTTAAAGTCAATCACCGCAAAACCCAATTCATCTTCGACATTGACATAGGACCAGAGCTTGCCGTCTTTCCAAAAATAGCTTCCCGGAGCTTGTTTTAAGCCTTCAATTTTGGTTTCGCCCAAAACATTGAAGTCTTGGTCATAAGCGAAAAGAAAAACCTCCTAAGTAGATGGATCTCTTTTTTCCTGGCCCAAAAAATAATGCTTTGTATTGATGATCCAGTCTAGCTCTAATTCCTCTCAGGTATTGTGCTATTCAAATTGTTCAGCGGAGTAAGTTATTTAATAAATAAAAAATGTGGATTGCTTACCTTTTAATTGGAAGGGTAAAATAAAAAGTGCTTCCTTTTCCGGGTGCTGAGGTGACACCAATGGTGCCGCCATGTACTTCCACAATTCTTTTACAAGAGGAAAGGCCTATGCCTGTTCCCGATATTGCCTTAGAAGTATTCAGCCGCTCCATAAAACCGAAAATTTTATTTTCTTCTTTTTGCTCAAAGCCCATACCATTGTCTTTAATTCTGAAGGTGTAATAAGTATCCTTTTTTTCCCAAGAAACGGTTACAATTGGGTCTGCTTCTGATCGGTATTTTATCGCATTGGAAAATAAATTCTGGAATAGTCGTATCAACTGAATTTTTATTCCCGCTACCTCAGGAAGTTCCGGAATGTTGAATATTGCCTGATTTTTGCGCACCGCTTCATCCAAAGTTCCAAGAGCTTCCAAGCAAATTTCATTCAGATGAACCGGTTCAAATTTGCTTGAAGTATCCTCTATGCTGGAATATTCTAGCAAATCATTGATCATCATTTTCATGCGGTTGGTATTCACCGTAATTAAAGAAAATAACTCATCCCTATCCCCATCCGGCTCTACTAAATTTTCGTCTTTAATTAAGGCAACAATACTTTCAATTGTATTCAAAGGAGCTTTCAGGTCGTGAGAAGCAATATAAGCAAACCTTTCCAGGTCTATATTGATTCGTTTCAGTCGGTTAGCATTTTCTTCCGCTTCTTTTCTGGCTTTAATTAATTCCTTTTCAAAATTTTTCCGCTGAGTAATGTCAAGTACAGAAATTCTGTAAACGAGGGCATCGGTAGGTTTTCTCTGGATCTTTTTAAAATTGATTAATGCAGGAAAGCGCACGGTTCTTTTTCCTTTTAATTCAAGGTTGATTTCGGAAACCTCTCCCTGGATTTGCAATAATGGCAATACACGCGATTCAAAGAATATTTTTCCACCTACTCCCAATAAATCCTGAAAAAACATGGTTTTTAAGGCCTCATCCCGCTTAAAATTCAACCAGTTTAATAAGGTGTTATTAATATTGATAATTTCACCGGTTACCAAAATGGTTAAATAGCCGAAAGGAGCATTTTGATAAAGATCCTCGGTCTGCTCTGTATAATTATGCTGTTCCAATACTAAGACTTAAGGTACGATTTTATGGCCGCTATTGTTTTTTCAGGTGATGTAAGGTGTGGGCAATGACCGGAAGCTTCAAGCAGTATATAATCGCCATTTTGTAAGTTATCATATACATACTTGCCTACTCTCACGGGTGAAATACTATCTGGGTGACATTGAATAACTAACCCTGGAATGCTCATTTTGTTTAGATCCAGGCGATTATCTCCTAAAAAAGTTACCTTAGCAAAATGTTTGGCAATATCAGGATTCATGCTACAAAAACTATTGTGAAGTTCCTTTGAAAATTCAGGCTTATCAGGGTTTCCTACAATTATTGGCGTAATAAAACTCGACCAGCCAAGATAGTTGCTTTCAAGTGTTTCGATAAGTTCATCAATGTCACTTTTTGAAAACCCTCCAAAGTACACTTCATCATTAATATAACAAGGGGAAGGGCCGATCATTACCATGGATTTGAATAGATCAGGACGCTGCGTTGCTGCAAGTAATCCGATAATGCTACTTACAGAATGGCCTACAAAAATCACCTTTTCAAGCTCCAGGTTTTCAATCAATGAAATGACATCTTCGGCATACCCATTGAGAGAATTGTATTTTTGATAATCATAATGACTTTCATCGGAATTACCGGATCCAACATGATCAAAAAGTACTATGTCATATTCTTCTTCAAAGGCTGGAGTTATAAATCGCCACATATTCTGGTCGCAACCATATCCATGAGCAAATAATATGGTTTGGCTACCATTCCCCATTCGTTTTACGTTGTTCCTTTTAATTATGTCTTTTTCCATCTACCATTTAGTTACGAAAATCGGGCTATTTTATCCATTTAGGCCTATTTTGATAAAATAAATCTTTCTAACTTTATCAAAGAAAACGGACAAGTCTAAGGTGTTGGTTTTCCTAAGAAATTAGTAATTTAGCTACCTTCTTGAAAATCACCATCTATACAGCATTAATGGTTACTTAAGTACCTTAAATAAATTCTATTATTATTTACCGTTCCAATGAAAGCATGTTCAGATTGTCCTTGGATTTAGTGCTTAAGGAATTTCTTGCCTTACTTATGTCCGCCTAAAAAAGGGCATTTTGCCCCTACAATAAACAACCCGAAACCCACAACTAAATGCTTGAAGGCTGAGATAAATTTGGGTGTAAATAAAGCAAGAAAGATAAGGGACTATCTACCTCATAGAAGTAGCTTTTAATGATCAACTTAATAATTGTCCGGACTTAGGCTGTATATAATAGGCAAGACTTCAACAAGAAAATGAAATCCATGGAGTAATCGCTTTTACCTAAGTAATAATGGTTTTTAGAATGTACTTAAACATTATAAAAATAATCATAAATTATTGAAAATAAGCATTATAAATATTTTTATATAAAGTAAATTTGATGTATTTTTTTCGGTCTCTTCAATATACAATTTGTTATTTATTTGAATACTTAAATTGAAAATATTTACTTGAATACATTAAACTAAAGGAAAATTGTTGGCAAGCTTTTTAATCAAATGCCAAAATAAGGCAAAACCTTTTCCTCTATTTTAGCAATTGCCTCACTTACCGGAGTTTCTGATTTGCGCAAATGCAATGCCATATGATCCACGCCGATTTCTTCGTAGGTTTTAAGCAACTCCGTTAAATGATTCACACCAACCCCACCACCAAACCGATGTGGTCTAAATTCAGCATTGTCATCTTTTAATAGGTTTAAGTGGAATGCCGAAATGTATGGCTTGCAAGCTTGATCGGTATCATACAAAGCTTCGCACCATTTCTTTTGATTTAGATAGGTTTCTTCAGGTGTCCTGGGATAATTAAACCAACCATTCGCATTTTTGGCAATCCACTCCATACTTTGTCCCGAATGCCCTGCTATTACCATAGGAATTTTGTTTTTTGGTTTAGGGTAAACAGCTACATCTTGTTTTAAAAACGGATAAAATTGGGATAAATCACTTTCTGTTTTCCAAGCTTCTTGCATTATTTTCAGATGTGCTTTAAACAACTTTGGTCGCTCCTGGTAATTGATTCCATACATAGGAAACTCCACAGGTCTGTCTCCCAAACCTAATCCTAACAATAGTCTGCCATCACTTAAATTTTCGATGGTGGCAGCGGCTTTTGCTAATTTTATAGGTTGTTGTAATGGCAATACTATGGCAGCCGTACCCAACAAAATGTTTTTGGTAGCAGCAGCTAAATAACCCAAGTACGGTAAGGTGTCAAACAGCTGTGCAC
Source organism: Cyclobacterium sp. L-R (assembly GCF_056859355.1). Lineage (NCBI taxonomy): Bacteria > Pseudomonadati > Bacteroidota > Cytophagia > Cytophagales > Cyclobacteriaceae > Cyclobacterium > Cyclobacterium sp. L-R. Next base: position 223,686 of record NZ_JBSXOH010000095.1, on the reverse strand, counting down.
CATCACCAAAATTAGGGTCGTACACAGGAACATCACGCATCCATAAGGCTGCGAACCCTGCTTCGTCAATTTGTTGTGCTAAGGCTAAATGATTGGAGATATCTGGCACGCCAAAAGGTCTGTTGTCTTCCAAACGTTTGCGATTGCCTTCGGTTGACCAATCGTTATCTAAAGGAAACTCTATACCAAGTGTCATTTTACCTGGTTTGTATAGTTTATCAAATGGATTCATAGTGTGTGTTTAAATTCATCAGGTATCCGCTAAGACACCTGATGAATAGTGTGATTAAGCATTCCAGATACTATCTGTAGTGTATGGTCCGTTGTCAACTTCCCAAAATTTACCGTCAATAAAGCGGTGTGCTTTGTCTAAATCTTTCAACAACACCATATCTTCTTCGGTAAGCGTATGGTTTAATGTCTCTAAATTCTGAAGCAATCTCGCTTCATTTATAGATTTAGGAATTACCGCAATGCCTCGTTGCATCGTATACGCCAATGCTACTTGTGCAGGCGACATATGTCTTGCTTTGGCAATGTTTTTTATCGTATCATTTTCCAACAACCGTAGTGTGGAATTTTCATCAATAAGCGAACCTAAAGGTGCGTATGCAGTTAGTAGAATATTGTTTTGTACGCAGAATGATTGTAATGCGGCTTGCTGTAAAAACGGATGCATTTCCACCTGATTCATCTCTGGTTGATGCACTGCAGTCGCCATTATTTCTTTCAAGTGATTTTCATTGAAATTGCTCACGCCAATATGTTTTGCAAGTCCTTGCTCTAAAGCAGCTTCCATCCCTTTCCAAGTATTGGTTAAAAGCACCTCTGATAATGGAATAAAATCTGATGCTTTTTCTGGCATTTCCGTTCCTTTTTTAAGAGCCACAGGCCAGTGGATTAGATACAGGTCTAGGTAATCTAGTTGCAAATCTTCTAAAGTTTGATTCAACGCAGGAATCACATTCTCTTCACCGTGAGAAGCATTCCATAATTTGGAAGTAACCCATAAATCTTCACGCGTAACCAAACCTTGTTGTATAGCATCGGCAATTGCGTTACCTACTTCTTTTTCGTTTCCGTAAGCTGCAGCACAATCTATATGTCTGTATCCTATTTTAATAGCCGAAAGTATAGCATTGTACACTTCATTTGGTTCAGAACGAAACGTTCCTAAACCTAAAATTGGCATTTCGTCGTTATTTCTAAATTTTAATGCAGTCATTAATTATATTTTTTCTTTTTTAAATAGGACAAGTGTCAATAAGAACCCTACGATTACTAGAATACCACCTACCCAAGGAGTAGCTTCAATACCTAGGCTCGATTCTACAACTATTCCGCCTACATAAGCACCAATAGCAATCCCTACATTAAAAGCGGCAATATTTAAAGCAGAAGCTACATCTTCGGTTCCGGGCAAGTACTTTTCCGCCATTTTTACTACATATAATTGCAATGCAGGCACGTTTGAAAACGCTAATATTCCCATAAAAAACAAGGTTACTATGGCAAAAATCTGACTGGAAGCCGTGAAGTATAACACAAACAACACTATGGCTTGTAAAGCAAACATTACCAATAAGGCTTTGCCTGGTTTGTTGTTAGAGACTTTACCACCTATGATATTCCCAATCGCGATGGCAATACCATAAATTAAAAGGAATACACTAGTCATGTTTGAAGAGAAACCGGTTACTTCTTCCAACAAAGGTGTTAAGTAGGTAAAGGTGACAAATGTACCACCATAACCAAATGCGGTAATGGCCAATACCAATAAAATAGACGGATTTTTAATCACCTTTAATTGGTCTATTAGTCGTAATGGAGCCGATTGTTTGATGTTTTTAGGAACCAAAGCTAAACTAGCTACTGCACCTACTAATCCTAAAAGGGCAACACCTATAAAAGTAGCTCTCCATCCAAAATTTTGACCGATATATGTTCCTAAAGGCACACCGGTTACAATGGCAACCGTTAGACCTGCAAACATTATAGAAATAGCTGTTGCTCGCTTATCTTTTGGAACCAAACTAGCCGCAATGGTAGACCCGATAGAAAAGAATACACCGTGAGCAAAACCTGTTACCACTCTTGATAATAGCAACAACTCAAAACTTGGTGCAATTGCTGCTAATCCGTTACCAATTATAAATAGTAACATTATACCCATTAGTAATTGTTTTCTAGGAATTTTACCTGTTAAGGCAGTTAAAATGGGTGCACCAATGGCAACACCAATGGCGTACAGACTTACTAATAATCCTGCTGATGTTAATGAGGTGCCTAGGTCGTTTGCAACTGTAGACAATAAACCTACAATTACAAACTCTGTAGTACCTATGGCAAATGCACTTATAGTCAATGCCCATAATGCTGCTGGTAGACTCTTCTTTTTTGCTACCGTAGTATCTCTATGTATTGTTGATGTTTCCATAGTTTCTAATCGTTTTTTGTTGTTGTTATTTAATGGCAACAGGGTTTATTTGTACTTGCGTAGAGCCTTCATATAAAGGATGACCTAATACAAAAAGGAATTCCCAAGCTTTATCCTCAACCAACTCATCTACAAGGATATTTTCTAATACTTGCACACCGTATTCAGTTGCCATCATTTGATTTACAGGGAAAGACAATGTGCTATTTTCGTGTGGCACTGCTTCAAAAGACCAGTTGTCTGCACCTGCTGCTACAATTCCTTTTTTACCTAAATAATGTGCAGCTTCAGTACCAATTCCAGGTCCGCCAGCTAAATAGCGTTTATCATCTTTACCCATTAATTTGGTCCATCCTGTATAAAACAAAACCACATCTCCTTTACGGATTTCAACACCTTGTTTTTTGGCTACTTTTTCAATGTCTTCCACTGTAAAAACAGTACCTTCTTTTACAATATCTTGATTGTAATACGAGCGCATATCTAGCACAATACCTCTAGTTACGATTGGAGGTAATTTTTCTAGCCCTAATTTTTTTACACCAGAAACGGTTAAAAAATCTTCAACTTTATGTCCGTTATAATGCACATTGTCTCTACCGTAATGTGCCAATCCGTTTATTTGAGACCCAACACCTGTCCAACCAATTAATTGGTCATCTACGTAGGTGAATTTATTAGAACCTGCAGCAGCAGTTTCTGGTTGTAAAGTTTCAATATGAAAGTATCTGTGACGGAAAGCTGCGGTTTCTGCATTAACCACCATTCCTAAGCGGTATACTTTTCCTTTTTTAACCAATTTTACGGCATCTAAAACCGTTTCTTCATTTAAAAGGTTTAGTGCGCCAATTTCATCATCTGCACCATAAGGTGACGTTGGGACTTGTTGTGCGTTTGTATTTAAAGCAGTAAAAAGTGTAGCTGCTAACGCCATTGTTTTTAATGTATTTACTATTGTTTTCATTTTAATATGTTTTTTAATTTCTGATACAAATTTCCGATTAAAGCTAGGTGTGTGCGAGGATGTACATCACCATTTTAAAGTGATGAATGTCACATTCAACACTGCTCATACATCACCTTATTATTAATTTTATTTAATCTTGAAGCTTCATTTTTAATACCAAATAAGGCGGTTTACTAGCATCTTTTCCTTCATTTAACAAAGGCAGATTATGAAGCTGATTTGCTACGATGTACAAGTAGTTTCCGTGTATGGCAACCCCATCGGGCCAAGACAGGTCTTTTTTTGATTGCGCAATGGTTTTCATTCCAGAAGGTGTGCTTTCTACGATGGCTGAATTTTCAACATCGGTGACATACAATTTACCGTTTGTACCCACTTTAAATCCGTCAGATTTTGGTTTATTGGCATAAAACTCGATGTACTTATTAAGGTCGCTATCTTGCTTACTTTCATCTGCTAATACGGCAGACGGAATACGGTAAATTTTGGTATTTCCCATTGCACCATAGTAGATATACTTGTTTTCGTCATCTATGGAAATTGGGTTTAACGGATATCTTGGCTCAATGGTAGTACCGTTTTTTCTTTTGTGGGATACTAATCTACCGTGAATTTTCACTGGTTCATCTGCAGACAAAAATGAAGCATTCCCTTCTAGAACTCGTCTTATATAACCTGTTTCTAAGTTTATTACTACAAAAGCTGGCGCAATTGGCGGATTTAAAGCATCGGTCATATCTGCAATGACAGCAGTATTGTTCTTAACATCAATCACAAAATCCTGTAAAAAAGGTTTTGATGACAATACCGTATTTGGAATAGGAAAAACCTTTGTGACATTACTGGTAACCAAATCAAACCCAACTAATTTTGGAGCTTGATTTTGTTTTACATTACCCATATCCAAGACCCAAAGAATTCCATTAGCATCGGCTTGAATTCCGATGGTTGAATTGATACCTTTTATGCTTCCATTTTCAGGTTTTACTATCCACTCTTTATCTCCAAACGGAATGGCTTCTCCATTAGGCAAAATTTCTTTCACCATATATTTAGAAGCACTTAAGGCACTCATTGTTACAAATATTCTTCCGTCGTTTGACACCGTTATATTCCCTGGTCTTGATTCTGGAAATGTTGCTATAGTTTCTAATTGTGTTTGTGCTAATAGTGTAAAATTCATTACAAATGCGAACAAGGCTGTTTTTATAATTATTATAGTTTTCATAATTATTGTTTTTTAAAATTGAATGTGATTTGATTAGTTGCCTAAAAATTTCTTTTGCATTGTAGGGTCTACCCAGATTACATCGCTTGGGTCTCTAGCAATGGCATCAAAAACGAGTACATCTAACGGACCTTCTAAAATTTTTCCGTTTCCGTGTGCTGTGCCTTTACCCCAAAATAATAGGTCGCCTTTTCCTGCAACAACAGGACCTTTATCGGCTACATAAAATTCTGCTTTGCCATTTAAAATGTAGAGGTAGGCATCAGACTTTGCGTGGTAGTGCATAGGCACTTCGTCGTACAACCTAAAAATTCTAACACCTGCCTGTTCGCGATCTAATAATCTGATGTCTTTAATGATTCCCTTATGATTTTTAGGGAGTAGCGTTAGGTATTCATCAATATTGATAATACCGTAGGAGTTACCCATTAACGGTCTCTTTTCTTCTTGCGCATAGGCGTTAAAACCAATAGCAATTACCGTAAATAATAGAAAAAGTGTTCTTGTAGTTTTCATAGTACATTGTATTTAATTGTTCGATACAAAATTCTATGAAAACCGAGAGGTGTGCGAGGACATACATCACCAATTTAATGTGATGTAGATCAATTTTAATTAGGGATAGGATTTACGCTTAATTATTAAAGCGACTTAAAGTTTCTCGGGAAACGCCCAAATAAGCAGCGATTAATTTTTTAGGAACCCGTTGAACCAATTGGGGTAGTTTATTTAATAGGTAAGCATACCTGCTTTCGGCAGTCATGGTAAGCAAAGAAAGGATCCTTTGTTGCAAGTTAATATAACCATGGTTTGATTTAATCCTGAAAAAATTGGCCATTGCGGGCACTTTAAAGCAAATCTTTTCCCTATTCTCTAAAGACAAACAGAAGAACTCAGAATCTTCAAGACAATCCACAAAAATAGTCCCCGGTTCTTGATGCTGAAAAGCGCAATGATCACTTACCCAATAGTTTTCCATGGCAAATTGAAGAATATGCTCTTTGCCTTTATCGTCTATGGAATATGCTTTTACCAAACCTTTTATAATCCAATACTCAAAATCTACCGCCTGTCCTGCTTGGATTAAAAACTGATGCTTTTTATAGCTTTTAAATTCAAAATGAGATTTGACAAAATGCCATTCCTCATCAGTTATCGAGACAATTTCTTCAATATGTTGCCTTAAAAGGGAGTACTTGTCTTGCATTGGGTAAAATTATACAAAAATATCAAAGGAAGGAGCCTTAAGATTGAAGGTTTTTATGAATTGTCAATGACTATGAATCAATCAAGCAAATCAAATTTAGGGTATTTGCTAGTTTAAAACCATTATTTAAGACAATAGTTAAATTGGGTTTCCAAAATACGCAAGATAGAACGGTGAGGGTTTACTTATAGGCATCTTAACAGGCAGAGTATTACTAGTGCTGAAATAAAAATTTAATTTCAAAAGTTAAAAAATAAATAGGTATTTGAGTTTAATAAACTGATAAATAGAAGCATGAGTCTGTAGGTTTAAACTCCTAAAACGATAGAAGCTTCAATATCAAGTTTTCGGCTTATCTCACGAGCCACTTTTAGTGTAGGTTCACTTTTTCCATTGAGATATTCGCTAATTCTTGAACTGCTTATGCCTAAGAAATTAGAAAGGGCTTTTTGGTTTAAGCCACGCTCATGCATTCTTAATTTAATGGCTTCTGCAAGGTTAGGTGGTGATACAGGAAAATTCGCTTCTTCATAATCTGCAACTAAATCTGAGAGTATATTTAATTTAATAAACCCCTTAGCTTCAGTATTTTCTATATTATCTGGATTAGAAAGCAATTCTTCAATTCTTTCTAATATGGCATTGTATTCTTTTTTTGATTTGATCATACTTAGATATTTTGGATGTCTTTAATTTTGTCATATTCTGTATGGATGGTTAAAGTAATCTCAAAAAAAAATCATGAAAATTTGTTAATTAGATGTTTAAATATATATGATTAAAGTGATTTTAAACTTAATTTAACCTTACTTCCCAATACAGTAAGTGTTAACTATTTTAAATTCAGTGTTTTTAAGGGGGAAGTTTTACAGGAGTTGTACAAAATAGAATCTTATAAGGTCAATTAAATCAATTCTTTACAATTTCGATTGATATTTTAATAATCTCCTTAAATTTTACGGTTTTCTCCCTATTAATATACGATGATTATTAAAGGATTGGTTAGTTACTTAATCTGCCTTAATATCACGATCACGGGTATGTCCTTTTAGCTCAGTTCGTACAAATTCTTTACCCGCATTTTTTTCACCTTTCCAAAATAGGTTTCTCTTATGCTTTCGTAAATGTTTGGCCCATTCACCGGAAACAGTTAGATGTCCTTTTTTCTTATGTGCCATAGTCTTGAGTTTTAGAATTCTGTTTTAATTGACTATCCCAATCAAGTACGGTTCCTATTCAGTACACTGATCACCAATTTTTCACCGTATCCATTTCCTCTGGTTTGCTTGATGCAATAAACAAAGTTAAACTGGCTAAGGCATCATTACTGATGATCGGGTTGCCGCCTCTGTTATGAAGCAGCTTATTTTGCTGCAAAAAGAGAAGAAAGCAGGCTGCGGCAATTCTTTTATTGCCATCCACAAATCCATGGTTTTTCACAATCAGGTAAAGAAGGGTAGCGGCTTTTTCTTCCAGGGTAGGGTAGAAGTCTTCTTTTCCGAAGCCTTTACTGATTTGTGCGATTGCATTCTCAAAGCTTCCGTCTTTTTCTTTACCAAATACACCAGATTCAAAATCTGATCTCATGGATTTTATTACCTCTTGATAATCTGATAATTCAGGGTAGGTTGCTTTTCTATTTCTTAGTCCTTTTTTATCCAGGTTTTCATGATCATAATCATCAAGCAATTCCAAACCTTTTGCAAAGTAATTCAGCCATTCAAAATCCAAGTATTGTCTTTCTTCTTTTTGCTGAATTGCTCTGCTTAAAATTCGTATTCCATCTTTTAGGGTTTGTACTTCTTTTTGCTTCTGGGCAAGTCTATTTTCATTGTTTGCATAGCCTTGAATTAGGTAGTCCTTTAACCGTTTTGTTGCCCATTGTCGGAATTGAACACCTCTTTTGGAATTGACTCTATAACCAATTGAGATAATTGCATCTAGGTTATAGAATTTTATTGTCCGCTTGACCTTTCGTTTGCCTTCTATTCAACTACCGAGGAATCCTCGGTAGTTGAAATTTCATCCAATTCTTCATCTTTGTAAATATTTTTTAAGTGGAGACTGATGGTGTCTGAATCTTTATCAAAAAGTTCAGCCATTTGCTTTTGGTTCAGCCAAACAGTGTCCTGTTCAAACTTTACCTCAATTTGAGTCTGACCGTCAGTTCCTTGGTATATTTCAATTTGGTTTTCCATTCTAAACTCTAAAATTTACTATTACTCGCATTTTTGCATTCTCGACTCACCATCATCTTCTTTTATTTAACTAGCTTACTATCTTTTTCACCAATGGGTGTCAATATATACCCAAACAGGCTTAATACCTGATTTATCTTTGACAAGTTTAGATTTTCTATGCCTTGCTCGATTTTTCTGATCACAGTAAGCGCTACTCCGGCTTTGTCAGCAAATTCTTCTTGAGTTAAGCCTAGTTGCTTTTTTTTGGCTGTTACAAATTCAACTATATGGTTCATTTTGTGTGCATTTTCATATAAAATATATAATTTATATGCTTTTTTCATACTTAATATTCAATTGAAATTAAAATGTTTTTTTTCAAATGTTGTGGCAGAATTGAAATATGAGCTATAGCATGTTATTCTATAACTCATTTATTTCGTATTATTGAGCTATAGAATAAAGTTTTATAACTTATGAAATGGGTTTGGGAGAGACCGAATTGGCCAAATTTCACATTTGACGCATCGGCATTCATACATTTGGAACGCGAATTTCATCGAAATACGGGTTTGATTTTAGGTGCTCTTAGTTCAGTGTCGAATATAGATTCAGCCGAACTACAAGTGACACTTTTGAGTAATGAAGCGCTGGATACCTCAAAAATTGAAGGAGAAATATTGGACAGAGATTCTGTTCAGTCATCCATCCGGGGTCAGCTAGGATTAAAAACTGATGGAAGAAGGATAGGTCCCAAAGAAACAGGAGCTTCCCGAATGATGGTGGATCTCTACAAAAGTTACAGTGAACCACTTGAAAAAGAGCGTTTATTTACCTGGCATCAAATGATTATGAACGGGAGGATCGATTTGGAAATTGTTGGAGGTTACCGAATTCATGAAGATCCGATGCAGATTGTATCTGGGAGATTGGATTTGCCCAAAGTTTTCTATGAGGCTCCACCATCTCACAGGGTGCCAAACGAAATGAAAAATTATCTTCTTTGGTTCAATCGAGCTTTTAGCGAAGAAATGCCTACGCTGATTCATGCAGGTTTGGCACATCTGTATTTTGAATTAATTCACCCTTTTGAAGACGGAAATGGGCGAATAGGGCGCGCCATTGCAGAAAAAGCCTTGGCTATGGGAGCCAAACATTCCTTGATCACTTCACTGTCCAGTACTATAGAGCGAAAGAAAAAGGCTTATTATCAGGCATTGGAGCGTGCCAATGGCTCTTTGGAGGTTACAGACTGGTTAGTTTATTTTTCTGAAGAGGTATTGGAAGCCCAAACCAATGTGCAGAAGTTAATTCTATTTATCGTGGAAAAAGCCAGATACTTTGAGCACTTCCGAAATAAACTGAATGAGCGTCAGTCCAAAGTGGCATTACGGTTGTTTCAAGAAGGACCGGAGGGTTTCAAAGGGGGGCTAAGTGCCCAGAACTACATTCGTATTAGCAAAACTTCTGCCGCTACTGCAACCAGGGATTTAGCAGAAATGGTCACCCTCGGAGCCCTAAAAAAGACTGGAAAATTGAGGCACACACGCTACTATCTCCCGATGGTGGAAATCTCACATTGATTTTATTTCACTATATATTTCTTGCCGTCTGCCTCCAGCTGTTTCAAAATTGAAATGGTCAATTCTAATTCTTTTGACTTGTAGCTATTATTTATGTATTTAACTACAGCAGGTTGTTGAACATCAAAAATTAAAGCCTAATAGTGCGCATCAAAACTAACATTCTCTACTTTAAACCTCACCTCAATCTGAATCTTGCCCTTTTTTCATTGATATATTTCGCTTATCCTACTTTACTGAAAAACAAGGTATTTTGAAAAGAAAGAAAGAGCTTTGGTTTCAAAGTGTTCGGCAATGCGGTTGAGGTGGTAACCTTCGTAGCTTTCATACAGGTGCTCGATCTGGTAAGCACCAATACCACATGCAGCTTTTTGGTGCTTAGCTATAACACTATCCTCTCTGCCGGCATTCATTCCTATGGCATTTAGCTTTTTCAGGTTTGGGATATATTGATCAATTGTGGTGAGTGTTCGATTTGCGATGATCTTATAGATAATTTCCTGCCTGGGCAAGTACAGGGAAGTTTCTGTCAGGATCCGTTTGATAAGAAGCAGGGAGATAGACTGTCACATCTCGGTCTGCAGGATCACCGATCAGGTTTCCCTCTAGTGCGCGACTATGTACTTTGACTCGTTCTTTGTTTCCTTTTTGTGTCTGGGTCTCAGTAAATCCAAGGCATAGGAGTAGGGTAAATAAATTTAGTGTTTTTCATAAGTTAATGGGTTTAGGTTATTTGTGAAAATAGGTCAAAATGAGTTGTTGCCTAACCAATCCAAGAAAAATTAAGCTTCAATTGGCATGACACTAGCCACTTTTGAAAGTTTAAGTTGTAACCTGGTATATTGCTTTAAAAAATGCGATTTGTCACCTTAAGTCCTTACTTCCCGATACAAAACTTGCTAAAAATATTCGCAAGTAAATCGTCTGTGGTGATTTCTCCGGTGATCTCACCAAGGAAATGTAAAGAACGACGGATGTCCATGGCCAAGAAATCATTGGTTACTTCTTCGTCAAGTCCTGTCAAAACATCCAGTAGGGATTGGCGGGTTCTAGTCAATGAATCGTAGTGGCGAATATTGGTGACAATGGTGTTTCCCGTCCTGAACTTGTCCAGATTTACCAGTTCCAGTATCCGGCTCGTTAAGCTTTCCAAGTTTTCTTTTTTTCCTGCAGAAATGAAAATAGTGTCCGGGTAAGCCTTCTTTAATTCATTGATAAATAATGGATTGGCCTTGTCTACTTTATTGGCTACTTTAAGGAAAGGGATTCCTAGATTTTCTAATTTATTAATGTCTTTGCTGATTTCCACCATGTCCGTATCTCCCAAATCAAATAGATAGAGGATCAGTGATGCGGCTTTCATCTTCTCATGCGTTCGACTTACACCCATGGCTTCAAGCACATCAGTGGTTTCTCGGATTCCGGCAGTATCTGTAAACCTAAAAATCACGCCGCCAATATTGATTTCGTCTTCGATAAAGTCACGAGTGGTTCCGGCTATATCCGAAACAATGGCTTTTTCTTCTTTGAGTAAAGCGTTGAGTAGGGTGGACTTACCTGCATTTGGTTTTCCTGCAATTACGGTTGGTACCCCATTTTTTATCACATTTCCCAAGTCAAAGCTGCTGATCAATTGCTCCACAACACGGAGTAATTTTTCTACAAGAATTCGCAAATCATCTCTGCTGGCAAATTCTACATCCTCCTCTGTGAAGTCCAGTTCCAATTCTATCATAGAAGCAAAATGAATCAACTCTGTACGAAGACTGGCAATTTCACCAGAAAACCCACCACGCATTTGATTCATGGCAGCTTGGTGAGAAGCTTCGGAATCACTGTGAATTAAATCTGCTACCGCTTCTGCCTGTGCCAGGTCAAACTGTCCATTTAAAAAAGCCCTTTGCGTAAATTCACCCGGTAGGGCAGGGCGGGCCCCCTTTCTGACCAGCAATTTTATTACTTGGTTGATAATATAAGAAGAGCCGTGAGTAGAGATTTCTACCACGTTTTCTTTGGTAAAAGACTTAGGCGCAACAAATAAGGAAACTAGCACTTCATCGATTACTCGCTTTTCATCCCGAATGGTTCCAAAATGAATGGTGTGACTTTCCTGCTTCTCCAGGTCCTTGCCATAAAAAACCTGATTGGCCATTTTTATGGCATTGTTTCCGGAAAGGCGGATAACTGCGATTGCACCTACACCTTGAGGTGTGGCCAAAGCGATGATGGTATCTTCTTTTTGACTAAAATGCAAGGCCATTAATGATCGAAATTTTCGAGTAAAATTTTAAGTGAGCTGATAAAATTATCCGGTTCCCTATAGCCGGGAAGCTGAGTGATATTTTCCATGGCAGCATCCATAACTACAAAATTTGGATAAGACCTTACCCTCATATTATAAGCCATCATTTGTTCGGTGTATTCTTTTCCTTTGAATTCAAACTTCCTTTTCCTGTCTTCAGCATTTAGCTTAACAGCATAAAAGTTTTCGTTGACGTATTCGATGACTTTGGAATCAGTAAAAGTATTTCTATCCATTTTTTTGCACCAGCCACACCAATCGGTGTAAACATCCACTAAAACCATTTTTGGTTTTTCGGCTGTCTTTTCTATTGCCTCCTCAAAGCTGTACCAAGTGATCTCATTTTTTTGTGCGGTAGCTAGTTGTTGAACAAAAACCAGCAACACCAGAAGTCCTACTACTTTTTTCATGTCTGTGTTTTATAATATTTTCTTAAAGCTGTTCATTTCAGATTGACAAAAATTAATAAATTTTATCAAGTAAACCTTGTTGTTAATTTGAGGTCTTTATTACTATAGTTAATTTTCAAGTCAAGATTTTAAAGAACCTTTTAATTTTCAAATCGGTTCCATTCCATTAAAGAGGATGAAGCATTACCTGAATATTGGCAGCGACTTCCTTAGATACAAACACCTTTTTCTGATTGTCAATAAATAATTCCAGAGAACCATCGTAGTCTACTTTTTCCAAGACAAGAACTTTTGCACCTATATAGATACCTACCTTGTCAAGGTATTTTAAAAAGGCAGCACTTGTGTCACTTACCGAAACAATTTTCCCACTTTGTCCTACAGGAACTTCCTGAAGGATTATTCTTGGCTTGGTGCTTAACTCCCCAAATTCATCCGGGATAGGATCTCCATGTGGATCAAATTTGGGAAATCCCAGGTATTCATCCAGGCGACGGACGAGAAGGGGAGCCTTTACATGTTCCAATTCTTCTGCAATTGCATTGACCTCATCCCAGCTAAATTTTAATTTGTCTACCAAAAATACTTGCCATAAGCGGTGCCTTCTTATGATATGAAGTGCTGTTTTTCTACCCTCATCAGTTAAGCTTACACCATAGTATTTCCTATAATCAATCAATTGTTTTTCCGCCAATTTTTTTAGCATATCGCTCACTGAGGCGGCCTTCGTATTGACCGCTGCAGCAATCTCATTTGTGGATACTTTCTCCAGACCTTCCGCTACAAGGTTGTAAATGGTTCGCAAATAATTCTCTTCCGCTTGACTCAGGCTTATCATAAAAACTAAATTTCTGCAAATTTATAATTTAGACTGGTCTAAAAAAATATTTAATTTATGTCTAAATCAACTGTGGATAACTGTGTTCTTATCTTTTTCGTTAATTTAGTTTACCCAATAAATTAATTTAGACAGGTCTAAAAAATTGATAAAGCATTGTTTATCAATGATTTACAAATACAAATTTTAATAAATTTGAAAAATTAGACCTTAAAAAGGTATATTGGAAAAGTACAAATGGGGAGTTTTGCTCAGGTTATTGACCCGCTAATTCACCTATTAATTGTTGGAATTTTATTCCTTCTATTGACCAATCAACGTTTTCATCGGGTAAAAACCGGTAAAAATCAATGCTTAAGAGCGTTTTCCACACCATAAAAGCATTCTCAATAGCTAAAAAATCTACACACATTCCTGCCGGATACTTATCCACAATCTCTTTCCACACTGGATTATCGGTAATTAAAATCACTTTCTGATGGGCTATTCCTTCATAAAGTTTGGTTGGAACCTTATCCTTTATACTTGGTAGCAAATGATAGGGCAATAACAGCACATCTGCCTGGTCTATCTTCTCTTGAATAAAGACTGCTGGTAAGGGGCTTGAAGAAAGAAATAGATTTACCCCTGCTTTTGATTGGTAACGTGTTTGTAATTCATTTGAAAAGCTTTCCATAGGACAATGGCCAACAATGGTTAACTTTGCATGAGGGAGTTGTTCTTGTAGCTTTAGGAACCATTTAATGGCCTCTAGCACGCCGTAAACGGGTGTGATGGTGCCACTGATTATAAAATGAACCGCATTGGCATTGGTTATTCTAAAAGAGCCCTTTGTTATTGGAGGAATTGAAGCCTTATTTTCTACTATTGTGTAGTTCTTAATGGCAGACATTTCCTTGGCGTAACATTTCTCCGCAAAAATATAGTGATCAATGGCTGGCTGACTGAATTTTTCAGCAGTTTTGACCAAGAGAATAGCTAAATTTCGAACCAAAAAGGGTAATGTTTGGTTGCAGGATATATTTTTGGAATAGTTTTCCTGAACATCATAGATCAAGCGGTAGCCAAGCATCCATTTCCCTATTGTAGCCATTGGTAGTAATTCGTAGGTGGTGACAATGACTATTGCAGGTTTAATTTTGAAAAGCTGCTGAAGGAACCTAAATGGGACAAATAGTCGGGAAATATGAGTTCGTGGGCCAGAAAAAATCTCTATTAGGCGTATATTTTTGACCTTAGGCGTTTTTTTTGTTGAAAACCCTATGATGTTAAGGTCGTATTTATTTGTTTCACGAATTGAAAATCCCAGCTTATACAACACTCTGGAATCATCCACTGGTTTGAGGACAGAAGCGAATATAATGGGGATTTTTTGAGGCATAAAATTGAAAAATCAAACTAAGCTAATATTAAATTTATGGATTTACAGCATATTATTGAAAAAGCCTGGGACAACAGGGAGCAATTGAATGAAAAAGATGTCCAAATCGCGATTAAAACTGTTATAGCGGACCTTGACAATGGTAAACTTAGGGTGGCTGAGCCTGAAGGCGATGGTACTTGGAAGGTAAATGATTGGGTAAAGAAAGCTGTAATCCTTTATTTTCCCATTCAAAAAATGAGAACTATTGAGGTTGGACCTTTTGAATTTCATGATAAAATGGCGCTTAAAACCAATTATGCCAAGCAAGGAATCAGAGTAGTTCCTCATGCTGTGGCAAGATATGGCGCGTTTCTTGCTAGTGGTGTAGTGATGATGCCTTCTTATGTCAATATCGGTGCTTATGTAGACAGTGGAACCATGGTTGATACTTGGGCTACTGTAGGATCATGTGCACAGATAGGAAAGAACGTTCACCTTAGTGGTGGAGTAGGCATAGGAGGCGTTTTGGAACCCATTCAAGCAGCACCTGTCATTGTTGAAGATGGTGCTTTTATAGGATCCAGAGCTATCATAGTAGAGGGAGTAAGAATTGGTAAAGAGGCCGTTATTGGTGCAGGTGTTACTCTTACTGCAAGTTCTAAAATCATCGATGTAACTGGCGATAAACCAGTAGAGTACAAAGGGTATGTTCCTGATAGATCAGTAGTTATACCAGGAACATTAAATAAAAAGTTTAATGCTGGTGAATACCAGGTTCCTTGTGCACTTATCATCGGTCAAAGAAAAGCTTCGACAGATTTAAAGACTTCTCTCAATGATGCTCTCAGAGATAACAGTGTAGCAGTCTAATTTCAATTTAATATATGATTTCAATTAAAAACCTATTAAGCATATTTCTATTGGCTTCCTTTTTTGTGGCTTGTGGAAACAATTCGTCCAATAAAGGGGATGCCTTTTACAGTGAAGGACAGTACAAAGAAGCAATTATGGCTTATGCCAGTTACCTGGAAAATAAGCCTAATCATGTTAAAGTTCTTTACAATAAAGGAAGGGCACATGAAGAGTTGGATGAATTTAAATTGGCAGAGCAAAGTTTTAAGCAGGCCTTGAAACATGATTCAAAGAATACTCAGATCTTGCTTAGCCTTTCAAATTTGTACCATAACAATGGAAAACCTGAATTGGCGCTAATGTATGCCGACAATGCAGTATCTGTCTCCGGTGCACCAGCAATGGCTTATTTTCTAAAGGCCAGGTCCATGCATAGTTTAGGCAATGTAAAGGAAGCACTGAGAGAATACAATACAGCTATAAAAATGAGTCCTACCAATGGTCAGGCCTATTATTACAGAGGAATGCTGTATGCAGCTACTGATCAGATAGGAAATGCTTGTAAGGATTTTAAAGCGGCAGTAAAGAATGATTATGCTCCTGCAAAGGAATCGATTAAAAAGTATTGTAAATAATAAGAGTTTGTCTCTTACTTATATGATTTAAAAGGCCTGATTAATTCAGGCCTTTTTTTATACCCAAAAAACGATTCTATTGATTGTAGCTAAATTTAGGTCAACTGAATTAAATTGTATTTAATTATAGACAATGTAATATTTATCAATGAGTTATGATAGTTGATATTCTTCTTCAATAATCTTTTTTAGCCTAATACTTGAACTGGTATTAATCGACCTTGGACTATTATTGGCAGCTCTCCGCTTAAGAATATTGAAAATGCTAAAGCTCTTTTACTAAGGTCTGAAAAATGAACTCTTAAATAATTATATGGTAGTAACCGTGGATAGCCCTAGGCTTGAATAGTTTCTCTTTTAATGATAGTTGAATCATTATTCTGACTCAAGTTTAATTAAACTGAATTGTAGTTAGATGTTTACTAATGTTTGGTATTCAGTTGTTTAAGGTTGTTTTGAATCTAGCTTACCATTTGCTTTCGGATTATTTGACCAAGTTTATTTCTTCTAAGGGAAAAGAAGTTTATTCCTGAGTTATGCTTTACTTATTTATCTGGTAGATGCTAAAAGTATCTGTTGCTCTTAAAAGAATTTGTTACTTAATCTTTAAATTACGTCAAAAGGAATTATTGAACTTTATTCAGTTAGATTGACCTTAAGTTGGTGTGTGGTAACGCTTTGTAATTAAGTAAGTTATAGTTTAATATTAGATTCAATCCTCAAGCCTATAACATGGAATTTTAAAAGTCTAATGTTCCTGTGCTAACAAGAATTATTGTTTCAGGTTTATCTTGTTAATCTAAAAACCTAAGCAATAGAGATAAATGAAATTGCTATCAAAATTGCCTTATTACACTTTCCCAAGAAGGGGGAAGGATTCAAGATAATTGTTTGTTTCTGTTAAATATTGTTCAAATAAATTAAACTTCAACCAATGTTACGGAAAAACTTGGTTATCATTAATATAGCTTAATTTATTTAACCCGGATTAAGTAATAGGATTTCTCCGCCCTGACAATGGTCAGGGGTGAAGCCTGTCCCGTGTTTACGGGAAGTGTTGCAATCGCAAGAAAATCAGGCTGTTTGGAGATTTTAGGATAGCACCGCTATGGTGAAATTGAAAACAGCAACGAAGTGGCTGATTTTAAAGCTATTTCAGCACGTAGTAGAATGTCTATTGCATATTTCGGGTTTAAGCCTTCTCTTTAGCAAAACATCAAAAAGTTACACCCTTTAGAAAGAGGAACTCTTAATACTTACTTAGATAAAAATGCATTGTTTAACCCTTAATGATAAATTCAATAAGGCAAGTTTGAAAGAGGGGTAAATAAGGGATTACTTTTCAGGAGCAGTGTGGTCGCATAATTCTTCTGTCAGGATATGTCCCGAACCTTCACATACCAGGCAAAAATCAGTTTCCACTAAAGTGCCATGACAAGATGTACAGGTTAGTCTCCCTTTGCCGGAGCATCGCTCGCATTCAAAGTATTCTACTATATTAAAGACATTCTTTTTGGTGACAAGACCATCTCCAGCACATCTGCTACAGCCAATGACACCTCTACCTCTACAAAGGGAGCAGGATTGCTCTGATTTACCTTCTCCATGACAGGTGGTGCAAGTACCATATCTATAACCTCTGGCATCACAATACTCGCAAGAAGCGATTTCTTCCAAAGGATGGGCCAATTCAGCTTGTAAAGCTTTTGCCTGTCTGTAATAACTACCTTTAAAACCATTGAGATCAAGGTATTTGTTAACAAAGCTTTGTGCGTTGTGGTATTGCCTTAATTCAAATAGTGTTTTAGAAAACAAATAAGGCATTTCAGGTGGAATGGGCTGGTTGCTTTCGATGATATCTCTAAAAATCCCATTGGCTTTTTTAAAGTCTCCATTGTCCATTGCAGACGAGGCCTTTTCTAACATGGCTGAGGTAGTACCTAAATTAGGGCTTATTTGTGCATAGGAGCTAAAGGAATGAAATAGACCAAAGGATAAAAACAGGAGTAAAAGTAAGAGATAAGGGCGTTTTTTCATTTTTATTGATTCTTCTGGATGGCAAAGTAAATACCTTTCAGGAAATATTCAATTATCATTGAAAACTTTAATGTTTTTTAACCAAGATTCTATGGCAACCGCCAAATGTTAATTTTTAGCCTATAATTTCTTACAAATAAACAGCTATACCCAAGTTGAATTTTAAATTGTACCGCCCAAAGTATATCTTTTTTTTAAGTGGAAGGGAATTAGAAGCCCTAAGGCATTTTAATTTCACAATTTTTTTTTGTAAATTTTAAAAGGAATTAGGCGAGATAGGAAAGTTTTTAAAGCCATAAAAATGCAGTATATAAGGTTATATCAAAGATTTATGTGGAAATTTGGTTCAAAATTGTACTATTTTAGGTTTAATAATTAGGTATTTATCATTTTTGATTTAAACAAGATAATTCATTGCTTTAAAATAGTATTATTTCGTTTGGATTATGTTGAAAAAATAAATTACGTTATTAGGTCTATGCTATTCTAACCTATATTTAGTTGAATTATATTGTGCTCAGATTAGTAAGTAGTAAATATCCTAATTATGCGTTTACAATTTAAATAAAAATGATTTTATGAGAGATTTTACCTATTAACGGCTTGAATTGTACCATTTTCTGCCTTTTATCAATCAATAATGTTTATAAAGTGGAACGGTTATTGTTTACTGAAGAAAATGAAATAAGAATCGTTTTATTTAAGTATATGAAATATTAACTGGTAGTTATTCAATAACTGCTTACAAAAATTACCTTTATTTTTGAAGTACGAAATAAACTTATAAATTACAGATTCAAATACTAATCCATATAAAAATAATTCATATGATTTCATCACTATTAGAAAACCTGTCTCCAGAATTGATTTCAGGCTTGACAGAAAAGTTTGGTCTTGATCAAAGTAAGGCTTCAGAAGCAGTAAGTACCACTAAAAGTAGTTTGTTTGAAAGTTTGACAAAAGAGGCAGCTGGAGGAAATTTTGATGGAATTCTTGGTATGCTGAATACTGGAAGTGGACTAACCTCAAATCCCTTGTTTAAAAGCATCTTAGGGAACCTTACTGGTAGTTATGCTTCTAAGCTAGGACTCTCTCCAGAAATGGCGATGTCTATTGCTTCCTTTGTTTTGCCTAAAATCATATCTGCTATTTCTGGCTCAAAAAGTGGGAACATAGAAAAAACGGATTTGGTCAAAATGTTGGGTCAATCTTCAGGAAAAGCAATTGCTGATAAGGCCTCAGACTTACTTAAAGGTGGTCTAGGGGGTTTGTTCAAATAATACTTTAATTCATTAAACTTAATTATATCAAAATGTCAAATTCTATTAGTAAAATTGAGGGAATAGGCCCTGTAAACAAAGAAAAACTATCAGCAGCAGGTATAGTAACCGTTGAGAATTTACTCGAAAAAGGTGCAGGTAAAAGCGGTAGAAAAGAAATAGCTGCTGCAAGTGGTATTGACGAGAAAGTAATTTTGGACTGGGTCAATATGGCTGATTTGTTCAGAATCAAAGGTATAGCCAGTCAATTTGCTGAGTTGCTTAAGGCAGCAGGGGTGGATACTGTTAAAGAATTGAGGACTAGAAATGCAGAGAATTTGCATCAGGCCCTTATTGCTACCAATGAAGCGAAAAACCTGACCAATGCTGTGCCGGCGCTTTCTAAGGTTACAGATTTTATAGAACAAGCTAAAAACCTGGATCCTGTAGTGACCCACTAATACATAAAAATTTATTCTTTTATTAGAAGGTAAGACTACAATTAGCAGCCTTGGTTGCCAATTGTGTAATAATGACACGCTTTATAGGAAAGAAATATGCAAATTCTACATGATTTGTAATAACTTACATCAGCGAAAAAAAAGTACTTACTTCTCTTAAGGTTAAGGCCTTAATGTAATCCATGGGATTGCATTAAGGTTTTTTTATATTAATGACAAATTGATGGAACATTCAGATAAGTTCAAAGAGCATATAAACCTTGGCTATACCTTTAAAAAGGATTCCTTTATCATAGGTACAGGTATGCTTGAAAAAGAAGCCCTTACTGGGGCTCAGGTAAAAATTCCTTTAAAAACTCTTAATAGGCATGGGCTGATTGCTGGTTCCACAGGGACGGGTAAAACCAAAACCCTTCAGGTCATTGCAGAGCAACTTTCATTGAAAGGCATACCATCAGTTCTTATGGACCTTAAAGGTGATCTGACTGGACTTGCTTGTCCAGGAACCAATAATGAACACATTGAAAAAAGGTCTGCGAGTATTGGTATTCCTTATGAAGCTACAGGCCTGCCCGTGGAATTAATGTCTATCAGTCAGGAGAAAGGCGTCAAACTAAAAGCCACCGTTTCCGAATTTGGACCTGTATTGATGGCACAAATTTTAGACTTAAATGATACGCAGTCTGGGATCTTGTCTTTGGTTTTTAGGTATTGCGATATGAAACATCTTCCTTTATTGGACTTGATGGACCTTAGGAGTATTCTGAAATATGTCATTAACGAAGGTAAAGCCGAAATAACTAAGGAGTTTGGGGCTGTTTCCTCAAGTTCCGTCAATACCATTCTCCGCAAGATTATTGAGCTAGAACAGCAAGGAGCGGAAAATTTTTATGGTGAACGCTCTTTTGAGGTTGAAGATTTTGTTAGGCAAGAATCCGGTAGAGGAGTAATATCTATTATAAGACTTACAGATATTCAGAACCGGCCCAAGCTTTTCAGTACTTTTATGCTGAGTCTGCTGTCTGAAATCTATGAAACATTTCCTGAACAAGGTGATCAGGATGTTCCTAAGCTTTGTCTTTTCATCGATGAAGCACATTTGGTTTTTTCAAATGCCAGCAAGGACCTTTTAGAAAAAATTGAGGCAATCGTTAAACTTATACGGTCTAAAGGTGTAGGTATCTTTTTCTGTACCCAAAGTCCAACAGATGTGCCCGATGAGATTTTGGGGCAATTGGGTTTAAAAGTTCAACATTCATTGCGTGCCTTTACGGCCAAGGACCGAAAAGCCATTAAAAAAGCGGCTGAAAATTATCCAATATCACCATTTTATGATACCTCAGAAGTTTTGACAGCCATGGGTATAGGTGAGGCATTGATAACCGTATTGAATGAAAAAGGTATCCCAACCCCTCTTGTTCATACGCTTTTAAGAGCGCCGGTTTCCAGAATGGGTATTTTAAGTACTGAAGAAATTGACTTACAGGTAGGAAAGTCCAATTTGACAAAAAAATACAATGAACCTATCAATAGAGAAAGTGCTTTTGAAATTTTAGAAGAAAAAATCAACAATGCGGCTCCTGAAAAGGAAGAAATGGAGGCCCCTTCTAAAAGTCAAAGGAAAGCTTCGGCTGCTAAAGATGTTGGATTTTTTGAATCGTTGAGTAAGAATACCATGGTACGACAACTAGGAAGAACATTTTTCAGGGAATTGACCAGAGGAATTATGGGTTCATTGACCAATAAAAAAAGATAAACAGGAGGCTGAATTAATATAGTGAGAAAATTACAGGTTGGAATAATAGGAGGAGGTGCCTCTGGTTTTTTTGCTGCAATTCAGGCAGCTAAAAATGGTGCAGAAGTTTTTTTATTTGAGAAAAGCAATAAAGTACTGTCTAAAGTATTGATTTCAGGGGGAGGAAGGTGCAATGTTACCAATGGCACCAGCTCTCCTTCTGAGTTTCTGAAAGGTTACCCCAGAGGCAATAAGTTCATGAAAAAAGTGTTCAAAAGCTTTAATCCTAAAGATACTTTGTCCTGGTTTGAAGGTAGAGATGTTCCTTTAAAAATGGAGCAAGATGGTCGTGTGTTTCCTGTAAGTGACAAGTCTACCAGTATCGCCAATGTTTTACAAAAGGAGGCTCATTCTTTTGGAGTTAAAGTGCTCTACCAATCTGGAATACAAGAAGTAAAACAGGTTGATGGGAAGTTTTTTCTTAAGAGTGCTGATAACAATTGGTCAGTAGATAGATTGATTATCTGTACAGGAGGAAAACCTAAAAAAGAAGGGTACACCTTGGTAGAACAACTTGGTCACAGTATTCAGCCACCTATACCTTCTCTTTTTACTTTCAATTCTCCCTCTTCTCAAATAATAGAACTCAAAGGTTTAAGTGTTCCAAATGGGCACATTCGTTTTGAAGGAAGTCAGCTACAATATTCAGGTCCTATATTGATTACGCATTGGGGTATTAGTGGTCCTGCTGTTTTAAAATTATCCGCCTTCGGTGCAAAATGGTTACATGAAAAGGAATATGAAGCTGTAGCATTAATAAAATGGCAAGCCGATTTCACGGAAGAAGGATTAAGGACTGAATTGCTGGCTTATAAAAAAGAACACCCACTTAAGAAAATTTCTCGAAACCCGCTTTATGGTTTGCCCGCTAGACTATGGGAATTTTTGACAGATAAAGCTGAAATCGAACATGAATTAAGATGGGAGGCTGTTAATAAGAAAAAAATTAATAAATTAATCGAAAAATTATTTAAATTTTCCTTAATAGTCTCAGGAAAAACTATCTTTAAGGAAGAATTTGTAACTGCTGGTGGAGTAGAATTAAATGAGATTGATGCCAACACCATGGAGAGCAAATTGGTTAAGGGGCTTTATTTTGCAGGAGAGGTTATTGATGTAGATGGAATAACAGGAGGATACAATTTCCAGGCAGCTTGGAGTACAGGTTTTTTGGCCGGAAATGCTTCAACTAATTGACAAATATGGAAGGTAATTTAGAAAATATAGATTTTATTAAGATTGAAGAAATGGTAGAGGATGATTTGGACTTCCGAAACCAATTATTGGATGCAATAGAAATTGCTGTTGAAGAATTAGAGAGTGTCTATCTAAAAGGTATTGATGCAGAAGATCTAGAATTAATTAAGCAAGCCAGGCATAAAATTAAACCAACCTTAGCACTTTTTGGACTGAAACGTATTTCTCATATATTGGCCTTGGGCAAGGGTAAGATGCTAGATGATGGTTTTGGCCCTTGGATAGAGGCTCATAGACTTGAATTTAAGGAAGCTGCCTTAGCTATCCTTACTGAGGTAAGAAACTACCGATAAAATTTATATTGGAACATAACTTTTTAGTTATTCCCCTAAATTGGCAATTGACCTTCTCAAATTGATGGAATAGTGTCTGTTTGAAGATCTCACCCTAGTGGAGCTAGTTTAACCCGAAATATGCAATAGACAATCTATTACGTGCTGAAATCTCCAAACAGCCTGATTTTCTTGCGATTGCAACACTTCCCGTAAACACGGGACAGGCTTCACCCCTGACTATTATCAGGACGGAGAAATGATATTACATAATCCGGCTTTAAAATCCCCAAACAAAATTGTTTTTGATTTTTAGCTTTTAGATAGAAATTGAGCTAGCTTACCTCTAAACCCAATACTTTAACCGATTTAAACTTTTTGTAAGGCAATCTCGCTGATTTTATCTGCTATGGAAAGTGCACTTGTGGCTGCTGGAGATGGAGCATTGATTACATGCACCGCTTTAGCTGTTTCCTGGATTGCAAAGTCATCCAATAATCCTCCATCTTTGTCACATGCTTGGGCCCGAACACCTGCACCACCCGATACTAGATCTGAGGAAGTAATGTCTGGAATTAATTCTTGCAAAGCAGTAGTGAAGGCTGCCTTAAAAAAGGACCTTTTGTATTCTCCTAATCCTGTTTTCCAAAATTTACCTGCCACTTTCTGTAAGCCTGGCCAAGTAACGGCATCCATAAACTCTTTGAGGTCAAAATCAGTTTTTTTGTAGCCCTCTTTTTTAAATGCCAATACAGCATTTGGACCAGCTTCCACACCTCCCTTTTTCATCCTGGTAAAGTGGACGCCCAGGAAGGGGAAGTTTGGGTCGGGAACTGGATATATTAAATTCTTAACCAGGTATTCTCTTTCTTTTTTGATCTTAAAATATTCTCCTCTGAAGGGGATTATCCTTATTGGTAGAGGGTCCTTTTCAAGCATGCCTGCTACCTTGTCTGCATACAGTCCAGCACAATTAATTACGATTTTAGTGCTGATTTCCTCGCTTGAAGTGTTAATGGTGATGGTATTGTTTAAATCTTTAATATTCAATACCTTATGTTTGGACAAAACTACTCCTCCAAGAGCTTTAAAGTTTTTTTCATAGGCCAAAGCAACTCGCTTATAATCAACAATTCCGGTTTGGGGAACATGCAATGCGCCGAGACCTTGGCAGTAGGGCTCAAGTTCCTTAAGCTCTTCCATGCTTATGGATCGAACACCTTCAAGCCCATTTTGTAAACCTCTTTCAAGTAATCGATAAAGTTGTGGAAGTTGATCCTCTTTGGTAGCGACAACCACCTTTCCTGTTATTTCAAAAGGTATTTCGTTTTCTTCACAGAATTTCACCAATTGATGGTAACCATTGATACAATTTTTAGCTTTGAGACTTCCGGGTGCATAATACAATCCAGAGTGGATGACCCCACTATTATTTCCCGTTTGGTGGCTGGCCACTTCGGCTTCCTTTTCCAAAACAACCACCTTTAGTTCTGGTCTTTGTGTTTTTATCTTTAACCCAGTGGCCAATCCAACGATTCCACCTCCAATAATTGTAATATCGTAAAGCATATTTCTATTTTCTAATGCAACAAATATACACAGTAGATTGATAAATTTTTTCCTGTAAGGTCTTTACTTTTACCAAAAGTCTGCCTTCATGCTTTCTAAATTATAGAGCCATTTTGTCAATTTCAGTTAAAGAAAGTAAGGATTATAGCTTATTGTGGCAGATGGTTTCAGAAGAAAAATAATGGTTATTCTCTATTTCGGATTCTGCTTACCAATCGTCATTGTCTTCTTGTTCTGGACTTTCAATGTCGATATAACTTGAAAAATAATCTGGATATTTTTCTTCAATGACCAAGTTTGAGCATTGGAGGAAATCATTGATCTTTAGCAGTTTTTCATATCCGGG
Source organism: Cyclobacterium sp. L-R (assembly GCF_056859355.1). Lineage (NCBI taxonomy): Bacteria > Pseudomonadati > Bacteroidota > Cytophagia > Cytophagales > Cyclobacteriaceae > Cyclobacterium > Cyclobacterium sp. L-R. The sequence goes on along the minus strand of NZ_JBSXOH010000095.1, from coordinate 198,688 downwards.
TTCCTGAACATGCTGGGGCACCTTGTACAATCTTGGGTCGTCTTTTTTAAAGCTTCCTTCTGCTGAAAACAGAAAAGGCCATAAGGTTTTGGAGCAGGAATAAGCAATATAATCTATGGGATAATTATTGAGGTATTGGGAAATTTTATTGTTGATATCTTCAAAGAACTTTTCCGAAGCACCGAGTCTTACCCTTGAACCAGCCCGTGATTTTCCTTTGGTTTTCAAATATTTAATCTGGCTTTTGCCTTGTTTTTTTCTCACCATATAGGCCCGGAATACTTTATGCTCCGTATTAATGCCTTCTTCAAAATAACCCACTGCAGCAGTTCCTGCTCTGACCAACAAGACAATCCAGTTCTTTTCTGCCTTGGTGACTTTATTGGCTATTGGGTCAAAGCTAAGGTTGAAAGGAAGCCATAAATCGCCTATTATTTCTTCTTTATCATGTATCCTCAACTTATGCTTTGAAGCAATATAGCTCAGGCTAAGTTGTTTAGTAAGAACCCAGTCTAAAAATTTTTCAATATTGTTAATAACCATTTATTGGAATTTGCAAATCTGTATTTTACCAAATCATATCTCGTATAAATTATAAATAAAGATTACTTATAAGGTTTATTATGTTCAGTGATTTTGGTACATTTAGTATTTTAAAACACGAATATACAATTGGTTTGCCATTGTTTCCGGCACCGAATGACTTCATTATAACTTATTGTTGATTTAACCCAAAATAGATACTATGAATATTGCTATGCTTGGTTCAGGCTTCATCGCCCGTTTTTATGCAGATACATTACATGCCCAACGCAGATTGGACAGAATAATTAGCGTTTATTCCAGGAATGCTGATAATGCAGAAAGATTTGCTCAGGATTATGGGCTGGATAGCTTTAGTACGTCCATGGAGGAAACAATCAACAGCGAAAAGGTGGATGTAGTGATTATTTCCATGCCCAATCATTTACATGAAGAAGCTGTTATGGCTTGTGCGGAAGCCGGAAAAGCTGTGCTATGTACCAAGCCATTAGGGAGAACAGCAGCAGAAGCCAAAAGAATGCTTGATGCTGTAGAGAGTGCAGGGATCTTTGCCGGCTATTTGGAGGACCTTTGTTATACTCCGAAATTTTTAAAGTCCGTCGAAAGTGTCAATGCCGGAAGTCTAGGTAAAATTTTATGGACCAAGTCCAGGGAGGCGCATCCTGGTCCGCACAGTGATTGGTTTTGGGACAAGGAGCAGTCCGGAGGAGGAGCCATTATTGACCTTGGCTGTCATTGTGTAGAGATTGGGAGAAATTTTATAGGCAAATCCGTTCGTCCTGTGGAAGTAATGTGTTGGGCGGATACCCAAGTTCATCCCATAGATGCTGAAGATCATGCCATTGCTTTGGTGAAATATGAAAATGGAGCCATAGGGCAATTTGAGGTGAGTTGGACCTTTAGGGGAGGGATGGATTTAAGAGATGAAGTAATGGGTACAGAAGGAACGATTTGGTTGAATAGCTTTCTTCGGACTGGTTTTGATATGTTTACTACAGGAAAAGGAGCAAAATATGTAGCAGAAAAAGCAGAGTCAGATTCAGGCTGGTTGTTCCCAGTAGGTGATGAAGCCCATGAATTGGGTTATCCACATATGTTTACGGATATGTTTGATGCCATGGACAAAGGCAAGGAGCCCAGAGAGACTTTTTACGATGGATACATTGTCAACGCAATTTTGGATGCGGCCTTTTTATCAGCCGAAAGTAAATTATGGGAACCAATAAAAATCGATGATTGGAGGGGGGATCATATCAGCGAAAAAGAAACAAATTACATTAGTCATGATGCTGAATACTATCTTATAAAGAAAGAGACCTTACCCAACGGGGATGAAAAGCTAATTTTGAAAAGCAAGGCAACTGGTAAGGTGATTCAAAAAACAACAAGGAACTAACCATTTATAAACTCATTTCGCAATCGGTATAATCATCAGGGGTAAATGAAAAAAACACCCCAGTTATATCCTAGTTTTTATATAATTTAAGTTATTATTGCGCTTTAAATTAATTATTTTATTTATTACCTGTCAAAGGCTCTATTTTTAGTTTTGGCGGTAAGGTGAATTTGTCATGCGGAAAAGTATAGTTTTATTATTAGTGACCCTTCTCGCCATTCCTGGAATGGCTCAAAAGATCAATGAAGATTACAGGTTAAATATAAAGAGAGCCAGTTCTCCAGTTTTGATTGATGGTATTGTGGATGAGCAGGCTTGGGCTGATGCCGATGTAGCCAAAGACTTCTTTATGATTCTTCCTATGGACACCAGCTATGCTGATGTGAAGACGGAAGTGATGATGACTTATGATGATAAACAAATTTATCTTTTGGTAATCAATCATCATGGGGAAGAAGGTCCCTATTATGTAGAGTCTTTGCGACGTGACTTTGCATTCGGTAAGAATGATAATTTTCTACTTTTCATGGATCCCTTTGATGACCAAACCAATGGTTTTTCTTTTGGTGCCAATGCTGCCGGAGCCCAATGGGATGGAATCATGTACGGCGGAGGAAGTGTGGATTTAAGTTGGGACAACAAATGGGTTTCCAAGGTTCAGAATTATCCAGACAAATGGGTTTTTGAGGCAGCCATTCCTTTTAAGTCTATAAGATATAAAAAAGGAATCAAGGAATGGGGCATTAACTTTAGCCGTAAAGACCTAAAGTCAACTGAAAAATCATCCTGGGCACCTGTTCCCAGACAATTTCCTTCAGCCTCATTGGCTTATACTGGTACCTTGGTTTGGGATGAAGCTCCACCAGAGGCAGGAATGAATGTTTCTGTGATTCCCTATGTGATGGGAGGTATGGTAAAAGACAATGACAGGGAGTTGCCTTCAGATTATCAAAACAGGGTAGGTGTGGATGCTAAAATAGCCGTTAGCTCCTCTTTGAATCTTGATTTGACAGTTAATCCAGACTTCTCCCAAGTAGAAGTTGATAGGCAGATTACCAATCTAGACCGCTTTGAATTGTTCTATCCTGAAAGACGACAGTTTTTCCTGGAAAATGGTGACCTCTTTGCAAGTTTTGGATACGAAACCATTCGTCCTTTCTTTTCAAGAAGAATCGGATTGAATGCCCCCATACAATTTGGTGCAAGATTGAGTGGTAAAATCAATAAGGATTGGCGAATTGGCGCCATGAATATGCAGACTGGAAAAGTAAATGAAACCAATACTCCTGCACAAAATTTCACCGTTTTGGCCGGACAAAGAAGGGTAGGTCAAAGGTCAAATATCGGAGTGATTTTTGTCAATAGAACAAATGTTGGTTCAATGCCTTTAGATGGAGATAACCCTGGAGACCCGATTTTTAGCTATAACAGAAACGCAGGTGTTGAATATAATTTGGCTTCTTCCAATGGAAAATGGGCAGGTAAAGCTTTTGTTCTTAAATCCTTTAGTCCTTTAAAAGAAAATGAAAGCATGGTCCATGCGGCCAATATCAGGTACTTGGGTGGTAATTTGATTTGGGAATGGAAACATGAGTATGTTGCCCCAAATTACTTGGCAGAAGTAGGTTATGTGCCTAGAAATGGCTATTACAGAATTAACCCTAATGCTTCTTATTTGTTTTTCCCTAAGAGTAGACTGATCCTGAACCATGGGCCTACGGTCAACACTTCCTTATTTTACGATATGGAAATGGAACAAACTGATAATATCACTGAATTTTCCTATGGCTTGAAGTTTAGAAGTCAAAGTATTTTGACTGCAAAATATGCTTACAACCATATTATACTACAAAGGCCTTTTGACCCTACCAATTACAGCCAGTTTACCCTTGATGCATTTACAGAACATCAGTGGAACTCCTTTGGACTAGAATACATTTCCAAACCTCAAAGTTTATTTACCTACACGCTTTCTTCTCAATATGGAGGGTATTTTGCTGAAGGCGAACGTTTCAATCTGAATGGTGAGGTAGGTTATCGCTTCCAACCTTACGTTGGATTATCTATTACAGGTAATTACAATCAAATCGATTTACCTGAGCCTTGGGGGAACAATAAATTCTGGCTTGTTGGGCCTAGAGTTGATGTTACATTTACCAATACCCTGTTCTTTACTGCCTTTGGCCAGTACAATGAGCAAATAAACAATATTAACCTAAATACCAGGTTCCAATGGAGGTTTAAACCAGCCTCTGACCTTTACTTGGTTTATACAGACAATTATTTGCCTGCACCATTCTATGTGAAAAACAGAACATTGGCACTAAAATTCACCTATTGGTGGACTTTATAAATCCTTTTGGGGCTTACCAAGAAGTAAGTCCCAAAAGTTTTTTTCCCAGAGGACTGAGTTCAGCCTGTGGGTATTTTATTTGTTCCCATTTTCTTGGGTCTCCGGGAAAAGCATAGCCTTCGGGAGCAATTTTATTTTTCCAGGATGATATCCTCCAGTTTCTCATTTCCTCATTGTCTTCTTCAGCCGGCATCATGGATATATATTGAGCCATACGGACTTTGTTTTCGCTGAGGTTTGGTCGTATACCATGAGGAAGTTTACTATTGAAAATCAATAAATCTCCCTCCTGTAATTTTACTTTTGTCAATTCAAAACCACTGATGTCAGGTTTAAAATGATCTCGGTCTATTGGTTGGCTTTTCTTCCAGGTAGCATAGGTTCGGTAGAGTTCAGGGATACATTGAAATCCACCAACAGCTGTGTCAAGCTGGTCATTTAATGCCACAAACCCCTGAACATTTTGAGGATTTGTCTCGGGATCATAATCCCAATGGATAAACCCCTTAAATTCAAAACCCGGTCTTGAAGGAAGGTTAAGGTTTGCCCTGTCAATGGTCACCCATAAATTTTCCAAGCCCCAAATATCTGAGAATGCTTCATACACTTTTGGATGCTGTCGGATATTCCACAGGTACTGGTGGTTGTAAATCTCCACCATTCCACTGTTGGTAAGTTCCTTCATTTCCATTTCTTTGGATTCCTTAGCGTACCATGTGGAAATATCATTGGGATCTTTCTCTTCAAATTCCCATAACAAATTGGATAATCTTGAAGTCATGGATTTTGGAACTGCTTGTCTAATGATCACATAACCATTTTCTTTCCAGAAGTTCCAATCTGAGTCTGACATTACTTTTAAAGGTAAGCCATTGGACCTATCGTTCAATGTAAATTTGCTCGAATAAGCGGTCGAAGGATTGCCTGGAATGTCTTTGTGGTTTTTATTAACGGCCATTTTGGATTTATTTACTTTACAGACCTTTATAAGTTACTATTTTAAATTAAATTCTACAAAACCCTAACTGAGGGAATTAAATTCTTAGGCTTGTCTGCCTATATTTCCATTAATATAATTTAGTTTTAGGTTAATTATCACAATGCTTACTTTTAACTATGACACCTAAATTAACCAAGCGAATCTACCAAGTCTTTATAAGTACATGTTTGTTTTTACTGGTTCTGGTATTTTCCTATCTTCCCCTACATGCCCAAAGTAGTGCAGAAATCTACCATGGGCTTTTGAAACTTAAAGAAACCAAAAGGGTGCTTTATGTAGCAGCGCACCCTGACGATGAAAACACTAGATTAATAGCCTATTTGGCCAATGAAGAAATGGCTGAAGTCGCTTACCTTTCACTCACCAGAGGAGATGGAGGACAGAATCTTATAGGTAAAGAACTGGGCATTGAACTTGGGATGATACGAACCCAAGAATTATTAAAAGCGAGAGAAACTGATGGAGGAAAGCAGTTTTTTTCCAGGGCCATCGACTTTGGCTACAGTAGAAACCCTACCGAAACACTTAATAACTGGGATCGACAAAAACTATTGTCCGATGCGGTTTGGGTGATCCGTAATTTTCAGCCGGATATCATAATCACCAGATTCAATACCATACCTGGAATTACCCATGGACACCATACTACTTCTGCTATTATAGCCAGTGAAGCCTTTAAAATATCCGGAGATCCCACTGTCTTTCCCGAGCAATTGTCTCAGGTAAAACCCTGGTCTGCAAAAAGGATCTTCTGGAATGCATATAACTGGGGCGGGGTGTACGAACCAAAGCCTGATAAACAGTACCATGAATTCCAAGTTGGGAAGTTCAATCCAATACTAGGAATGAGCTATTCCCAAATAGCAGCCAATAGTCGTACAATGCATAAATCCCAAGGTTTTGGGTCTACTGCAGCAATAGGAGAAGGTACAGATTTTATTGAGTTTGTGGATGGACAGACTTACAGTGAATCTCCATTTGAGGATTTGAAGAATCGATGGACACTTTTGCCTAATGGTAAAGTGATAAGTAGTAAAATTGATGCCTTGATTGCAAGTTTTGATTTCGTAAAGCCAGCCAATAATATTGGTAAACTGATTGAAATCAGAAAAGAATTAAATAAAGTCCAAGGAAATTTACCTTGGGTCAATGATAAGAAATCGCTTATCAATCAATTGATTATGAAAACGATAGGGTGGAAGGCATTGTTTCTATCTGATACGGAACTGAATTACCCTTCATCCAGTATTCAAGGTAAGGTTATCCTTAACCAGGTTACTGAAAACCCCATTAAGCTTGTTTCCTTTAGGGTATTCGATAAAACCTTGGATTTTGACACAAACCTGGCTAACAATAAGTCTGTCCAGAAGGAAATCGTCTTTGCAATTCCTTCCAACCATTTGAATTCTCAACCTTATTGGCTTAGAAATGAACCTGAAAACAACCTGTATACTGTAAAGGATCAAGCCATGATCGGAAAACCATACAATGCACCTACTGTTGAAGGAACATTGTCGTTTTCTTTAGAAGGAGAACATTTTGAATTGGCAATGCCCCTACAATACCGATACAACGATCCGGTCAATGGAGAAATTATCCAGCCTTTTAAAGTAGTTCCTGAGATTTCTGTGAGTGTGTCCCAAAGCAATGTCTTTTTGTTAAACAATATCCCGGCAAACTTGGATGCGGAAGTGTACTTCGGCAAAGAAATAAGGGAAGGGAAGCTAAAAATTGAAAGCCTAAAGGAAAGTGAGTTTTCTATTGTAGGTCAATCTATCGACGAGAAAAATAAAACGATTCGATACCAAATTCAACTTAAAAATTCGAATGGAGAGGAAAAATCAGCTCACAAGGTGTATTATGAAACGGCGGATGGTGAAATCTTTCAAGAGAATACCAAACGCATTTTGTACCCACATATTCCTAATCTCACCTATTTTCCTGAAGCCTCCTTTAACCTGATCAGGCTTAATATGAAATTGAGCAATCAAACCATAGGATATATTTCTGGGGCTGGAGATGATATTCCCGGAATATTGAATAACCTTGGTTATTCTGTTGAGCGTATTGAGGAGGTACAGTTGGGGGCGGATTTATCAAAATATTCCACCATTATTACTGGGATTAGGGCTTTCAATGTAAACCAGGGATTGGCTTCTCATACCGATGCTTTGATGGAATATGTGAACAATGGCGGAAACCTTATAGTACAATACAATACAAGTTCATCCCTTCTGAGTAAAGAATTTGGCCCTTATCCATTGACTTTGTCCAGAGACAGGGTCACCGTTGAAAACTCCCCGGTAAAGGTTTTGCTTGAAAATCACCCAGTGCTTAATCAACCTAATAAAATCAGTGCAAAGGATTTTGATGGATGGGTACAGGAGAGAGGCTTGTATTTTCCTGGTGAATGGGACCCACATTATAAAACACCACTATTAATGCAGGACCCAGGTGAATCTGCCTCAAAAGGAAGTCTCCTGGTAACCAATTACGGTAATGGAACTTATACCTATTCAGGTATATCATGGTTTCGTTTACTACCTGCTGGTGTCCCAGGTGCGATCAAACTTTTTGTTAATTTAATTGAACAAGGAAATGAAGAATAGCAAAGAGTATGAAAATTGGAACCGATTGTATTGGCTTCAAATAATTGTTTTAGGGATTTTAATAGGTCTATTGTATTGGCTAACTAAGTATTATTCATGAGTTACCTGGATTGGACTATTTTATTTGGAACCCTGTTGGTCATAGCAGGATATGGAATTTATAAAACTTATGGGCCTAAGGATATGGACAAATATATCCGTGGTGGCAATGACATGAATTGGCTGACCATTGGCTTGTCCATAATGGCTACGCAAGCTTCTGCCATTACCTTCTTGAGTACGCCTGGTCAGGCTTATTCTGATGGCATGCGCTTCATTCAATTTTATTTTGGTCTACCCGTGGCCATGATATTTATATGCGTTTTTTTCCTACCAATATACTACAAGCTAAAGGTTTATACAGCCTATGAGTTTCTCGAACAAAGATTTGACCTAAAGACAAGAACTTTGACTGCTGGTCTATTCTTGATTCAGAGAGGTTTGGCTGCAGGTATCACCATTTATGCTCCAGCCATAATATTGTCAACCCTATTGGGCTGGAACCTGACTTTTACGAATATTTTTATAGGAGTAATAGTAGTGATCTATACCGTTTCCGGAGGTACTAAAGCTGTTTCAGTTACCCAAAAGCAGCAAATGACAGTAATGATGGGAGGGATGATTTTGGCAGGAATTATTGTGGTACAAATGATACCAGTCAGTTTTACGGAAGCATTGCATGTGGCAGGTAAAATGGACAAGCTCAATATTGTCAATTTTGAATTTGATTTATCTGATAGGTATAACTTTTGGTCAGGATTTACTGGGGCATTGTTTCTTTTCCTTTCTTATTTTGGCACGGATCAATCCCAGGTACAACGTTACCTCAGTGGTAAGACCTTGACTGAGAGTAGAATGGGCTTAATGATGAACGGATTCCTAAAAGTACCCATGCAGTTTATCATCCTTTTTATAGGGGTGATGGTATTTGTCTTTTACCAATTTTATCAACCTCCAGTTTTCTTTAATACCATTCAGCTCGATAAATTGAAAGAGAGTGAATACTTGCATGATTTTAATGATCTGGAACAAACGTATACCAATATTTTTGAAAGTAAGGGAGAAAGTATAAATGGGCTATTGGGAGCCATCGAAAATGAAGATCAAGAAGCCATAGACCAGTATAAATCTGCTATCAGTGACCATACCAAGGCACAGGAAGATGTAAGGGACCAGGTAAAAGAACTGATTGTAAAAAATGATCCATTGGCAGAAACCAGGGATACGGATTATGTGTTTATGCGCTTTGTGATGGACTACCTTCCACAAGGAGTCATTGGGTTGCTCTTCGCTGTTATATTTAGTGCGGCCATGTCATCTACCGCCTCAGAGTTGAATGCATTGTCTTCCACTACCACGATTGACATTTACAGGAGATCAATAAATAAGGAACAAAGTTCAAATCATTATATGAAATCATCCAGGTGGTTTACTGTATTGTGGGGAGTATTTGCCATTCTTTTTGCCACTTATGCGACGCTGTTTGAAAACCTTATACAGGCCGTTAATTTGTTAGGTTCCTTGTTTTATGGAAGTATATTGGGAATATTTATGGTAGCGTTTTTTATGAAGTGGGTAGGAGGGAAAGCTGTTTTCTTGGCAGCCATAGTTACTGAAATACTTATCCTTACCCTTCACTATTACAATGGCAAAACTATTGGAGATTTAAGTATTGACATTGGCTTTTTATGGTACAATGCCATAGGCTGTTTATTGGTAATGGCAATTTCGGCATTGCTTAGCCTATTTATCCCTAAGCCTAAAAAGCCAACAGTAAGCAAAGGCTAGCACTTCTCAAAATGGGAAAAAAGCTAAGGAATTTGAATTAAATATAAAAATCCGAAATAGGTAAAATTTATAAGTTGCCTATTTCGGATTTTTATTTACTAAGGCCCTTATTTTTTGATTGCGTTAATTAATCGCTGATTTAGGGCTACATAGTCAGGGTTTCCGGCTTCTTCGGCCATTTCCATTGATTTCTGAGCCGCTGCGATGGCTTCACTTGTATTACCCAATGCAGCTTGAATTTTTGCTTGGAGGTGAACCGTGTAATATTTGGGATCTGTTTCAACTGATTTTGCTACCCATTCACTTGCTAAACTAAGGTCTTTACCTTGGGTATAGTAATAATTGGCAGCCTGAAATAACAATCCCGGATCATTGCTTTCTTTATCGATAAGCAGGCTTCTTATTTGACTCATAACCACACGATCCACTTCCATTTCTATTTTGAAGCTTACTGTGGTCTTGTCCCATGAGAGATTAAATTGAGCTCCGGAATCTGTCAGGTCAGAAAAATGAATTTCCATTGACTCAACAGGCTTTTTAAGCTTATTAACTTGGACATTTATTCTCAGTGCATCATCAGATGGATCATACCCCATAGCACCCCATAATTCTGTATTGTTAGAAAAGATAATTGTCCACTCTTTTTTCTCAGGAATGGAGTAAATGGCATATTTACCAGCTTTCAATGTTCTTCCATTTACCTTAATATCCTTATCAAATTCTAGTGTGGTAGGATTATTTGCTCCTGTTCTCCATACCTTACCAAAGGGGACCAATTCCCCAAATATCTTTCTGTCTTTCTTACTTGGACGAGAATATTCGAGATGTAGTGTAGTGAGTCCTACTTGCTGAGTTATTTCACTATTTGGGCTTGCCTGAGGCATTTTTATCTGAGCAAAAAGATTCAAATTAACAAGCGAAAAAAGTCCAATTAGACAAATGATATTCTTTGTTTTCATAGATATTATAATTAGATTGTACTAAAGCTTATCTGTGAGTAAAAAGGGCTTACTGAACAGGTAATAATTTTATTTAAGCGGTTAAATCACCTATTTGTAAAGATAAGGAATTTGTTAGGAAATATTTATCAACCCCCATTATGTTGCTTGGCGTATCCACCTCCTGATACATCATATACAAAGCGTATATAAAAGCATTAGTTAAATTCAACAATCCAAAACCAATTAACTCTTTATATGGCATTAGCAATTGTTGCGCCAAATAAATCTGCAAAAGAGCTTAATGCCTGGAAGGGCATTTTTCTTGAACTAGCACCAGATATCGATCTTCAAATTTATCCAGAGATAAAAGACAAGGCGCTTGTGGAAGTAGTTGTATTGTGGCAACATCCTAAAAATATTCTCAAGGAATTTCCAAACCTAAAATTAATTTGTTCAATGGGTTCCGGTGTAGATCATATCATGTCGGATTATTTCCCTGAAAATGTTCCTATTACAAGAATTGTTGATCCCCGACTTACCTTTTCCATGACCAATTATGTAGTGATGGGAATTCTCAACTATCACCGGCAATTTAAAAGATACTTGATAGATAAAAAGACCAAGACCTGGGACATGACCCAACCGGAAATTCCCATTTCGGTGGGAGTAATGGGAGTAGGTGAACTGGGAGGCGATGTGTTGGATAAGGTCAATGCTCTTGGGTTTCCATGTTTTGGATATGGTAATTCACCCAAAGCATCTTTTAGGTATCCCTACTACTATGGGGACCAAATTCAGGATTTTTTGGATCAGGTAAATATCGTCGTTTGCCTTTTGCCTCTTACATCGAAAACAGAAGGGTTTTTGAATGCGGATCTTTTTGCCAAGTTTAAAGAAGGTACTTACCTTATTAATGTGGCAAGAGGGAGTCATCTGGTGGAAGAGGATTTAATCCCTGCCATTAAATCAGGACGTATCTCAGGTGTTTTACTGGATGTTTTCAGGAAAGAGCCTTTGGATAAAAATCACCCATTTTGGGAACAAGATGAGATCATGATCACTCCCCATATTGCCAGCATTACTAATTATAAAGCTGCTGCTCCTCAGATAATTACCAATTATAGAAACCTAAGTAAAAATATGCCTTTAATTAATGAGGTAAGTGCAGAACAAGGTTATTAAAATTAATTTTTGACTATGAAAAATTATACCATTCTTTGTCCAATAGACTTTTCAGAATCTGCCTTAAACGCAATTGAATATTCGGCCAAATTAGGAGAGAAGTTGGGCGCAGAATTAATTATCTTCCACGTCCCTGACAAGGAAGATTATCAAAAATTATTTCCATCCAAAGCACTTGAAGACAGCTTGCCTGCTGCAAGAAAAAAACTTGAAAACCTGGTTAAAGTTGTACAGGAAGAAAGTATTGACAAGGGCTTAGTTTCTTGTCGATCACTTATTATGGAAGGAAAAACTGTAAAAACCATCCTTGATTATTCAGAAAACAATAAAATAGACCTCATAGTAATGGGGACAGAGGGGATCAATGAATTCAAGAATAATTTCATTGGAACCAATTCCAGCAGGGTAGTACAAAATGCCAGTTGTGATGTGTTTATTATTCCTAGAAAGGTTTTCTTTAAACCTCCCAGAAAACTTGTGTACGCCACTGATTATCTGGAAGAAGATAAGCTAGCTATACAGAAAGTAGTACAAATTGCTCAGTGTTATTCTGCCGAAATTGACGTGGTCCACGTAAGCTCGAAATCAAATATAATAGACAAAGCCCAATACGAGTATTTAAAGGAAGAATTGGCTCCTTTTATCAGTTATGAAAAGGTGAATTATGTTTTAAAATCCTACCGTGATGAACCTGCATTGGGCTTGGAAAATTATTTGATTACTTCCAGAGGAAATATATTATTTACCCTAAGCAAAAAGAAAAGTTGGTTTGAGAAACTCTTCACCAATAATCTTTCGAAAAAAATGTCCTATTTTATTAATAAACCCCTTTATGTAATCAAGAGCGTTTAAATTTTGTCTTTATAAAAGATATAAACTCAGCTCTGGTTTCTTTATCTGTAAATACGTTTGTTAATACCTTAAAATAGGCTTTTAAGTTGAGCCCTTCTTGTTTTTTAACTGGCTCTTCGATAGTGTTTTGCGGAGCATTATCAATTTTGGGAAGCGCCGATTCATTGCTTTCAGGGGCTTGGTAACCAGTAAGTTTGTCTGCTATGGAATAACTTTGCTTGGATTGCTCTTTATACCCAAGTTTTTCTTCTACAATTCCTTTATTGTTATGCGCCACGGCATCTTCTGGATCTAGTTCTATGGCTTTTTCATAGTCGGCTATTGCTCCGTTGAGATCGCCAATTCTATCCCTAAAATAGGCCCTGCTTGAATAGCGGTAGGGATTGTTTGGATCAAGGTTTAAGGCCTGGTCAAACGCTTCCTTGGCTTCATGGTTGCGATCCAATAAGTGTAATACTACTGCTTTATCTGAAATATAGGTGGTATTGTAAGTGTCTAATTCAAGCAGTGTATCAAAATCCATTAAAGCTTCTTCCAAAGCACCAAGTCTGGATTGAATACGCGCTCGGTAATGCAGGTAGGCAGGAACTTTCCCTTCCTTTACGATTAGCTGGTTAAATACAGCCAAGGCTGCGTCAAATTTTCCTTCCTTGTAGAATGAGATGCCTGTTTCTATAGTTTCCACCTTAAATTTGCTTTAGTGACATAATACATACAAAAGTAATGAAGGTATTGTTTCAATCAACAGTTAATAATCCTTTATTCTTTTTATATTTGGCCTGTTTTAGTTTCATTTTTAAACCAGGTATGCCCAGTAAACCGGAAAGTATTTTAAAAGATCTGGAAGCAAATAAATTTGCACCTATTTATTTCCTTCAGGGTGAAGAGCCTTATTTCATTGATAAAATTACGGGTTTTATTGAAAACAACGCTTTGGCTCCTCAAGATCGTAGTTTTAACCAAACGATAATGTATGGAAAAGATGCTACAGTAGCATCCATTCTCAATAATGCCAAGCGCTTTCCTATGATGGCTGATAGGCAGGTCGTAATCGTTAAAGAAGCCCAAAACATTCCAGACCTTGGAAAAGAACTAGGGGATCAGCAGTTAATCGCCTATATTAAAAATCCGTTACCTAGTACAATTCTGGTTTTTGCCCATAAATACAAAGTTCTGGACGGACGTAAAGCCCTTGCAAAAGAGCTGGACAAAAAAGCCATTCTGGTAAAGTCAGATAAAATCCCTGAATACAAATTGGCTCCTTATATAGACCAATATGTGAAATCAAAGGGACATACCATCGAAACCAAGGCTTGCCAGATTCTAGCCGAATCCATTGGGAACAATATGGAGGTACTGACCAATGAAATTGATAAAATGATTATTAATTTTAATGAACCTGAGAAAATTAACGCAGGGCACATTCAGCAATTCATTGGCATTAGCAAAGACTTTAATAATTTCGAGTTGACAAAAGCCATTAGCTATAAAGACATATTGAAGGCGAATACCATCATTAACTATTTTGGTCAAAACACCAAGTCCCATCCCTTAATACCCATACTGTCACTTCTTTACATCCATTTTTCCCGACTTTTATTAGTCAAAGCCAATAAAAACTTAGGTGAACGGGAGCTTGCAGGAGTTATTAAGGTAAACCCTTATTTTGTTAAAGAATACACCATTGCAGCTAAAAATTATTCTTTAGGCAAGATTATTGATGTTATTGGATACCTTAAGGAGGCGGACTTACGTTCCAAAGGGGTAACGACTACCAACTCTGTCGATGATAGTCAGATATTAAAAGAACTAATTTTTAAAATTCTTCATTGAGCGCAAATTGAGAATGAGAAAAACATTTCTATTTTATGGTTTAACCTTACTAATGATAGGTCAGGTTTATTCCCAATCCAGTTTATATCAAACCAGTCTGGAAGCTAAATTTCAGGATGCACTTGAACTGTTTCAAAAGGACCAATTTTCCTCCTCTAGAGAAGCTTTTGACAGGTTGTCTACGCATCCGGATATCAATGAGAATAGCCGGGCAGTAGCTGTTGCCTATTATAAAGCTTTGTCCTCACTTCGAGGGGATTTTCCTGAAGGTACCTCTCTGATGGATGCTTTTATCCTTGACTATCCCAATGAATCTCTAAGAAATGAAGCAGCTTGGATTCTAGGAAATCATTATTTTGTCAATAGGAATTACAAAAAAGCCATTAGCAATTTTGACTTGCTACGCAATGTGCCGCTTACCACAGATCGACATCCTGAATTTTTTTTTAAGACAGGGTACAGTTATTTTCAGTTAAAGAATTACACCCAAGCTAAAAGTTATTTTGAACGGGCAAAAACCTATAGGAGTCCCTTTTTGGCCAGTGCTTATTTCTATGCAGGATACAGTTCATTTGAACAAGGCGATTTTGAAGCGGCAGCCAAAGACTTTAAGGAAGCAGAAAAATCCAGTGAGTACAGTCTGAAAGTACCTTATATGTTGGCTGGTATTTATTACAGACAACAAAAACTAGATACCTTGATTGAATATGCAGCACCTATAATTAATAATAAGGGGCTCGAAAACAGCGAACAAATTCACCTGCTATTGGCAGAAGCCTATTACGACAAAAATAACTTTAGTCAGGCAGCAGTTCACTACATGGCTTTTTGGACTGCCAAGAAAGGAAAGCTATCTAGAGACCAACAATATAAGGCTGGTGTTGCCCATTATGAAAATAAACAATTCGCTGAAGCAAGCCAGTTTTTTAAAGAAGTGGCTTTAGTAAACGATGAATTGGGACATCTTGCCAGTTACTTTTTGGGCTATGCCTATATTCAGCAGAAAAACTTACCCTTCGCTGCCAATAGTTTTAATGCGGCTTATAAATTAGACTTTAGACCTGAAATTAAGGAAGAAGCCTTGTTTAATTATGCCAAAGTAAGTTTGGAACTAGGTAAATTTCAGGAAGCGATTACAGCTTTGGATACCTACCTGAATGAATACCCTCAGGGTAGTCAAAAAACAGCCGCTGAGAATTTACTTAGTGATGCCTTAGTCAATACCAATAATTATCTCCGTGCAATAAGTCACATGGAGAAAATGAATAATAAATCGGATAGGATTAAATCTGCTTACCAGAAAGTCACCTTTTATCAGGCAATGACCTATTATAGGGACAATAACCTCAATGGGACACTTAGGTTATTAGACAAGTCACTTCAATACCCCATAGACAAGTCCTTGCAATACCAGGCGCAATACTGGAAAGGTGAAGCCAATGCAGCTAGTAATAAGGATAAAGTAGCGATTCAAGCTTATGAAAAGTTGATTAGCATGAATCCACCTTCTATGGACCCAAGTCTTATCCGAACTCATTATGGATTAGGCTATGCCTATTTCAATGACGGCCAATATGACAAAGCTGAAAGACAATTCAAGAGCTATACTGACAAATTAAAGAATAGTAGTGACAAGCAGCATTATGATGATGCTTTTATAAGACTTGGAGATACTTATTACGTGCAGAAAAAATTCACTGATGCTGCCAACGTTTTCCGAAGAGCGGTAGCTGAAAATAATGCTTACAGCGATTATGCCTATTTCAGAGGAGGAGTAGTGGCAAATTTTCAGAACAATAACCGAGAGGCAATCAGGCAATTGGATCAAGTGATAAACAATTTTCCAAATAGCTTGTACATGGAAGATGCCTTGTACCAAAAGGCTCAAATTCACATGGAAGAGTTGAATTATAGCCAAGGTAGAGATGTCTTTTCAAAACTAATTAGTAATAAACCTAACAGTCCTTTCATACCTTTTGCCTTGGAAGGGAGAGCCGTTGCTAATTATTCTCTAAAAGACTACGACAAAGCCATAGAAGATTATAAAATGATCTTGGATAAATATCCGAATGCTGAGAATGGAGAAACCGCCTTGGTTGGTTTGCAGGAAAGTTTGTCCTTACAAGGAAGGTCACAAGAGTTTTCCACCTATTTGTCGGGATACCGCAAGTCCAACCCTAGTAATAATAACCTACAAAATGTAGAGTTTGAAGCTGCAAAAAGTTTGGTATTCAATCAGTCATACAGTCAAGCACTTACTGCCTTACAAAATTTCATCAGGAACTATCCCAACTCAGCTCAACTTCCTGAAGCCAAGTATTATTTAGGCGATGCTTATTTTAGACTGGGAGACAATGCCAAGGCCTTGTCTATTTACTACGAGTTAGAAAATACTAGTGATAACAACCTAAAAAGTAGGGTATTCCAAAAGCTTGCGCATATTGAATTTGGCAATGGCAACTATTCCAAAGCCATACCTTATTATCAGTTTACGGCCCAAAATGCCCGAAGTAAAGCGGAGGAATACGAGGCTACCTTCGGATTGATGCAAGCTTATTTTGAAACCAAAGCTTATAAGGAAGCCATCAGGAGTGCAGACAAGATTCTTGAATTAGGGAACATCACTGTTGATTCTGAATCCAATGCTTTATTGATCAAAGCTAAATCCCTTGAAAACACCAATGCAGTTGACAAGGCCATGCTGGTGTACAAGCAGCTGATGGAAAACCATAAAACTGAACAAGGAGCAGAAGCACTTTATAAATTGGCTTTGAGACACCATGAAAAGGGTGAATTTTCGCTCTCTAATGAGTTGATTTTTAATAATTCACAACCTTTTACCCAATACGCCTATTGGTATGGAAAGCAGTTTATTGTGCTAGCTCAAAATTACATTTCCATGAATGAAAAATTTCAAGCAAAAGCTACTTTAGAATCCATTATAGAAAATGCTACGGATGACACTGTCAAGCAGGAAGCAGAATCTTTATTAAAAACCATCAACTTAGCCAATTAATGAAGCCTATAAAATATTTATTAACTGGATTGATGATAATTTCTGGGGCTGTCCAGGGAATTTCTCAAGAAACCGCAGCGCCCCAAAGAGGTGAAATCAGGGACACTGAATTTATTATCAGGAAAGACAGGGTATTAAGCCTACCTCGTCAATTGAGGGTATTTGAAAAAAGTCCTGCACTTCCTCCTGTATCTACTTCAATCAATTACAATTATCAGGTTAAAAACTTTGATGCCACATTGGCTCCAGTTGACATCAAATTTCAACCATATGAGAAATCTTTTCCTAAGCCAAATAATGACCAAACCCAGGCAATAGTAAAACTAGGTTATGGAAATTATTCTTCACCATTGATTCAGGCAGATTACCATAACATGAGCAATGATGATTATACCTATGGGGCTCATTTTAAACATCAGGGATTCTATACAGGCCCTGTAGATGGTATCAATTCAGCGGAAGACCATACGGATCTATTACTTAATGGAAGTCTTTACAGGGATGATTTTGAGGTTTATGGTAGGTTGGGTTATGAACGAGACATGCATCATTTTTATGGGTATACAGTAGATCCAGAAAATTTGGTAATGCAAGATTCTATCCGTCAGGTTTTTGGGACAATCAAAGCCATGGCAGGTTTAAGAAGAGTGGAAAGGACTGAGCCTTTCGATTATGAGGCCAATGTTGCATTGCGCTTGTTCAATGACCGGTTTGATGCCAAAGAAAGTGAAGTAGTTGTAAGAGCAAATGCAGGTTTTAGGGCCAACGATTTTCTTAAGGGAGGGATAAACAGTCTATTGGCATTTACTTCTCCAAGTGATATTTATTATGATGATATTCAAAGAAATTACTTTAAGCTTCAGCCGTATGTGCAATATGCCAAAGATGCTTTTAAGATTAAAGTAGGAGCCAATGTTATCCAGGAAAACGATATAGTTCCTAATAAAACCAAGGAATTTCATGTTTATCCTTTATTGAACTTGTCCTATCATGTTGTTCCTGAGTTGGGGATTTATGGTTCTTATGAAGGAGATGTTATAAGAAATACCTATTACGATTTTATTCAAGAAAATCCATTTTTGGGGCCTTCTGAAAACCTGAAGAACACAATTAAGAATTTTCAGATTGATGCAGGGATTACAGGAAAAGCCAATGACCAGGCCAATTATAAGGTAGGGTTTAAATATGGAGACTTTACGAATATGCATTTCTATGGCAACAATGAAATGGACAGTACGAGGTTTCAACTTATTTATGACAATAATTCCAAAGTATTGGAATACCATGCCTCTCTCGATTATACTTTTGATGAGTGGTATCAACTTGATGCTTCTGCGCATTTTTACCAGTATACTTTGGATGAAATTGATGCAGCATGGCACCGTCCTGAGTGGGAGGCCAAGTTAAACAACACCTTTACACCGGATGAGAAGTGGCTTATTCATGCGAATATTAATGCAATGGGTGGAATAGATGTAATAAATTTAGCTTCGGATAGCCAAAGAAAACTTGGAACAATAGTGGATCTTCAAATAGGAGCAGACTATTCGTTTACCAATAGGATTTCTTCTTTTATTTATGGCAATAATTTACTCAATCAGAAATACCAGCGATTTAACAACTATCAAGTACGTGCCATTCAAGTAATAGGCGGCGTTGGGTTTAAATTTTAAAAAATGGTAAAAACCAATAAGAAAATATTGGTGCTAGATTTTGAAATTTTATAAAAGGATTGGCGGAATTATTGGTAGCAATATTGGCGATTTGCTGGTTTTGCTTTAGCTTAGTGGATTAAAATAACAATTTTTAAGATGTCTGAGAAAAATTCCAAGGATCAAAATAGCCAATCCGATAATGATGAGGACTTTGGACTGCCTCCGGTCAATGTAACGCCATTGGAAGGTGGTGCAGCTGCGAAGGCTGGTTCAGGTACAGTTGGTCAAAAACCTGCAGGTGAATCAAAAAATAATCCACCTGCAGAAAAGGAAAAAGACAACACCCTGCCTGTCTTTCTTATCATTCTTTTGTTTATACTTGGTTTAGGTTTTGGCCTTTATTATTACGGCGTATTTGATACCTTTAATAAAGAGGCTACTCCTCAAAAAGCAAAAACTGAATTGCCCACTAATCCTGTACCAGTCATGCCCGAACCTGAGGCGGAAGCTGTAGTCGAGGAACCGGTGGCAGAACAGGAAAATACCCCTACACTTTTGGAGATCAACTCCAGAGAAAACGCACCGAGATATTTTTTGGTTGTTGGAAGCTTTATAGATGATGATCTAGCAAGAGATTATTCCAATAAACTCAATAAAGATGGAAAGAGTACGTTTCTCATACATCCCTATGGAAAGATCCATTATTATCGACTGGCAGTAGGTCAGTTTGAAAATGTAGACCTTGCTTTAGAAGCTATGGAGGAGGTCCAGGGAAATTATGAAGAAAACTTATGGGTTTTGAAATACTAATATGATCTTACTACAAACTTTGTCAACTAATGACGGCCTTCAGGCTGTAGATTCTCTTGCCCTCATGGAAGGGGCAGGTACCAACGATATTGGTCTGTTGGATTTAATGATCAAGGGTGGCTATATGATGATCCCCCTTTATTTACTTTTTATCCTAGCCATTTTTATCTTTATTGAACGGATGATCACCCTAAAAAAGGCTTCAAAAACGCCTAAAGGGATGATAGATCAGGTGAAAATGATGGTACAGAGTGGCAATATAGAACAAGCCAAAATGGTTTGTCAGGGTGAAGAAACACCTGTTGCCCACATGATCTCAAAAGGTTTGGAAAGGATAGGTAGTCCGCTCAAAAATATAGAGGTGGCCATAGAAAATGTAGGGAAAATTGAAATATATAAACTGGAGAAAAACCTTAGCCTAATGGCTACCGTATCTGGAGCTGCACCTATGATAGGTTTCTTAGGTACTGTAGCAGGTATGATTCGGGCATTTATTGGAGTGGCTCAAGAGGAGGGAATGGTTTCACCAAAACTTCTTTCTACCGGTATTTATGAAGCCATGATTACCACTGCCACAGGTTTAGTGGTAGGTATAATTGCTTACCTAGGTTATAATTACCTGGTTACTAGGGTTTCAAAACTCATCCATAATATGGAGTATACCACAATTGAGTTTATAGATCTTTTACAGGATAAAAAATAATATGGCACTGCAGTCTAAAAATAAAATAGAAGCTAGTTTCAGCATGTCCTCCATGACTGATATTATATTTCTGTTGCTTATATTTTTTATGCTTACTTCTTCTTTTATTACGCCATCGGGGCTTCCTGTTAACCTACCTTCCAGCGAAAGCTCAGACATAGTAATGCAGGAAGTTACTGTAAGTGTAACTAAGGATCTCAGGTTTGCAGTAAATGACAAGCAAGTTTCTAGGGATGCCATTAAAGGTGAATTGACTGCCTTATTGAAGGAAAACAAGGGGTATGTTGTTCTGCATATAGACAAAGAAGTACCTGTGGAATATTTGGTGGAAATAGGAGGCATTGCTGCCAGCCTTGATGCCAATGTAACCATAGCAACACAACCGTTTAAGTAAGCGATGGAAATTTGGGAAGACCATAAAGCAACAGCTGAAAATAATCGAAAAGCAATACTCATTACGCTTATTATTAATGTGTTGCTTTTGATTGGTTTCTATTTTATTATGGTGTGGAAGCAGCCAGTACCTCCCATGTCTCAATTTGGGCTTGAATTGAATCTTGGTTTTTCTGACGTTGGTTCGGATTCGAAGCAGACCGAAACGCCACCTTCTCCAAGTCAAGAGCAAACTACTGAGGCAGCAGCACCAGGTGATCCTGCACCGCAAGTGACTGAAAATGTAGCACCTGTAACACCTCCAAAGTCCAATCCTGCACCCTCTGAACCCAAAAAGACACAGCCTAAGATTGAGGCAGTTGCCAAAACACCCAGTCCTGTAAAAGCAGAGAAAAAAGTGGTGGAGAAGGTAGAAAGTCCCAAAGAAACAACGCCAAAGGAGACTGTACCTGTTAAGAGTCAGCCTGAAAAAGAACCAAAGCCTGAAAAGGTAGAAAAACCTCAACCTACAGTAGACCCTAGAGCCATTTTTGGTGCAGGAGGTACTAAAGGGACAGCCCAGCAACCTAATGCAGGGAGTAGTCAAGGAAATAGCTCACAGGCTGGGGATGAAGGCAATCCACAAGGCACCATAGATGGAAGGTCTATTTTGCAGTCAGGTAAAGGCAATACCGGTGATGGTGGTGGATATAATCTGGACCTCGCAGGTTGGGATTTTGCTTCCAAACCCAATATCCAGGATAGGCTTTCCAATAGAAATGGGAGAATCGTTTTTAGAATCACAGTGAACGACAATGGCAGAATTGTGCAAGCCATTCCCCTTGAATACAATGTAAGCAACGAAGTGCTAAATTATTACCGAACGGTAGTGAATGGATTGTCCTTCAAGCGTCAAAGTGGTAACTCTACCGCAGAATATTCTCAAGGAAGAATCACCTTTATCATCCGAGTAGATTAATTGACTTCAATGAACTATCAGTCCTCTCTGGAATTTTTGTTTCAGGCTCTTCCTATGTTTCAGCGTGTTGGTGCTTCTGCTTTTAAAAAAGACCTCAGCAATACCTTAAAGCTTTGTGCACACCTTGGCAATCCTCAAAATAAATTCAAAAGCATTCATATAGCAGGTACCAATGGTAAAGGAAGTACAGCTCATGCCTTGGCTTCCGTTTTGCAAGAAGCGAGGTATGTTACGGGTTTATATACTTCACCACATCTAAAATCATTTAGGGAAAGGATAAAAATAAATGGTATAGAAATACCTGAAAGTGAGATCGTAAATTTCGTAAAGGCCCATAAAGACTATTTGTTGGAATTGAAGCCTAGTTTTTTTGAAATGACTGTAGCACTTTCTTTTGATTATTTTGCCAGGATGGGCATTGATTATGCAGTGATTGAAACCGGAATGGGAGGAAGGTTCGATAGTACCAATGTCATAAATCCCATTTTGAGCATCATTACCAATATTGGATTTGATCATGAACAGTTTCTAGGTGATAGCCTTGACAAAATTGCATTTGAGAAAGCAGGGATAATTAAAGAAAAGGTTCCCGTAATAATTGGACAAAGTCAGGCCGCTACCACAGAAGTATTTCAGAATAAAGCATTGGAAAAAGTAGCTCCTATCACCTTTGCTGATCAATCTATTCATGCCCGGTTCAATGGATACAGCGAGGATTCAGATGGGAAAAATCGGGTAGTTTATGAGATTGAAGGGACTTCTTCCTATATTAAAAAAGTACATTTGGATCTGTTAGGAAATTATCAATCCAAAAACTTGCCAGGTATATTGGCTTCCATAAACATTTTGAAATCACAGGGTTTGCTCATTGATCAAAAACAGCTGTTTGCTGGCTTGGCCAACATTGTCGCCAATACGGGATTAAAAGGAAGATGGCAAACCTTGTCCACAAATCCATTAACGATCTGTGATACAGGTCATAATATAGATGGGATCCAAGACATTGTTGCACAATTATTGACATTGAAAAATGATCAGCAACTTTATATGGTCCTCGGAATGGTTAAAGACAAAGCCCATGATAAAGTTTTTGAAAAATTACCGAAAGAGGCAAGGTATGTATTTTGCGAAGCCGATCAACCTCGATCAATGCCTGCAGAAGCGCTAAAAAACCTAGCTGCTGGTTTTGGATTAAAAGGAACGGTGGTAAAAGAGGTCAATGCAGCATTGGCTTATGCTAGAGGAAAAGCAAAACCAGAGGATCTAATTTTTATTGGAGGAAGCACCTTTGTGGTTGCGGAAATAAACGAATTATAGAAAATGGGAAGAAATAAACTTGAACGGTTCAGGCAAATCGAAGAAAACACCAATGTGATTCAGCCTGGCAAAGAAATCTTTGAAAAAATCAAGGGGAATTGGAAAGCTGTTCAGTTTCAAAATGAAGCACCTTTGGTGGTTGAGTTGGCCTGTGGCCGTGGGGAATTTACGGTAGGTCAGGCCAGGGTTGAGCCTGAAAAAAATTATGTAGGAGTAGATATCAAAGGAGGTAGAATCTGGAAAGGCAGTAGTATAGCCATTGCCGAAGGTTTGAAAAATGTGGCCTTTTTGAGGACTCAGATAGAACTGATTGAGGCTTCTTTCGAAGTAGATGAAATTGACGAACTATGGATTACCTTTCCTGATCCCAGGCCAAAAGATAGGGATGAGAGAAAAAGGCTTACCGCACCGAAATTTTTGGAAATGTATAAAAAAATCATGACCCCGGGAGGCCATGTTCATTTCAAAACGGACAATACTGGTTTATATGAATATACTTTTGAGCTTTTGAATAGCAGAGAGGACATAGTCATTTTCAAAAACACCAGGGACTTTTACATGTCAGAATGGAAAGAAGATCACCACGGCATCATGACTCGTTATGAGAAAATGTTTATGGAGAAAGGGGAGACCATCAAGTACATTGAGTTTGGTTTTAAATAATGCTATCCCTCCAATTCGAGGGTTTCTAAAATATCGGCCAACTCATCAAAATCCTTTATTCCTGGCCTGATTTCATGCCCGGCTTTCATACTTATACCTTTCAAAGGTGTACTGTCTAATAACTGCTCAATGTTTTTGTCATCAAAACCAAAACCAAGTAGTAGCTCACATTTTGCAGCTATATTTTTGATCTTTTCTTGGACCACAGGGGTGATTTCCATTGCTGATTCTGCCTCAAGATTAAGCATTACATTGTTTTCTTTTAAGGTAATGGCATAGTCAAGAAGCTCATCCAGTTCATCCTCATTTGTTAAGGTATATTTATAAATTAAAGCGTAACTGGTATTTTTAAGCATAGGAAGGTGAAGGCGTTCTTCTATTTGGATAAAAGAAAACCCTTCGTATTGTGCCAAAGTTTCTAAAATTTGAGCGGGATGACTATTTGAGAATTCAGCAACATATTCCAAGCCTGATAGCCAATCTGTAATTTCTTTAAAAGCTGTTGGGTTGACATAATATTCATTGTCCTTTTCAAGGGAGAAACCCATAAGGTTTACATACATTCCAGAACAATAGCGAGCATCGCTCAAGTTGTTGACATTACTTATCTTTACAAAAGTTTTTAAAGCCATTTTATTTTAGTGGATTATTTGCGTAATTTTCAATTGAATTCAAAGATAGAAAATGAAAATTTTTAATAAAAGGTATTGGCTGCTACCTCTCCTTATTTTTATGGGTAGCTGTGCAGAAGAGCGGGAAGATCCTGAATTGATTACTTCAACTTATTACCCCTTGCTTATTGGGAATTACTGGGATTACAGTGTTGATGAGACGATCTATTTCGGAGAAGAAGATTTTGAGACAGGAAATTATTTTTTCAGAGATGAAATAGCTGACTTCTACCTGAATGATGCCAAAGAACTGGTTTATCTGGTTCATAGGAAAAAATCTACAGATAGAAATGCCTGGGAAAATGAACAGGTTTATACGCTTACCCTTAGTAATAACCGCATCATTAAAAATTTCAATAACCAGCAAAAAATATTGCTTGTTTATCCATTAAGTCAGGATTTTAGCTGGAATGGAAATGCATTAAATAACGAAGTAGAAGAAAGTTTTTTCGTTGAGAGTACCGGGAGCTATATATTGGATCAATTTGCTTTCCCAGATGCAGTAAAGGTTAGAATCAATGAAGAAGATGATCTAATTACCATCAGGGACAACAGGTACGAGGTATATGCAAATAATATTGGCCTGGTTGAAAGTTATTATGAAGTATTTCGTTATTGCTCAAGAAATGATTGTTTAGGTGAACAAATTATTCAGGAAGGGCGTTTTACTCATTTGAGGCTTATAAACTATGGTAAATTATAGTGCTGCAATAGCTTTTGTGTTTTGTTTAATTGCAGCCAATGTAATTGCTCAAGACAGGTATGCCATTCATTACAAATACAAAGCTGATACCACCTATAGCTTGGATCAGCCTGAAAAATTGCTTTCCCAAAAATCGCTCAACCGAAGAAGTAGGGACCAAATTTCCCTTGACAGTACTGATTTTCCTGTTTCAGAAAAGTACATAGAGTCCATCAGACCATATGTTAATAATTTTATTTATCATTCAAAATGGCTCAATGCGTCCATTGTCCAGGCCTCTTCAGAGGAAATAAAAGATATTGCCTCCTTTGATTTTGTGAGTGAAATTGTACTGGTAGCCAAAGGTGGGCCAAGTCAATTGGAAAATAGTACCAAAGGGTACCAATTAAAAAGAAAGAAAAAGCGTTCTAAGAAAGCCAAAGGAAGTGCCAACTTCACATTTCAAAACAGCCTCATAGGTATTTCAGATATGCATGATGCTGGGTACACTGGAGATGGGGTAGTGGTTGCTATTTTTGATGCTGGGTTTTTAAATGCAGACAAAATCCCAGCCTTTGATCATTTATTTAAAGGAACAGGTATATTGGCTACCAGAGATTTTGTATTGCCTGGTTCCGGCTCTGTTTATCGGTCAGATACACATGGGACGGGTACTTTATCCCTGATGGCTGCTTATGATCCTGAGCAACTCATCGCTGGCGCATATGGTGCTGATTATATTTTATGCATCACAGAGGATGTGGATTCAGAATATAGGATTGAGGAATACAATTGGGTCAGAGCTGCCGAATTTGCGGATAGTCTTGGTGTAGATATAATTAACAGTTCACTAGGGTATAATTTTTTTGATGACTCCGAAATGAATTATACCAAGGAGGATTTGGATGGTCAAACAGCTGTAATCACTAAAGGAGCCAATATGGCTGCAGAGAAAGGGATTATAGTGGTCAGTAGTGCTGGAAATGAAGGAAACATTAGCTGGAAGACGATCACCGTACCAGCGGATGCTAATGGTATTATAGCTGTAGGGGCTGTAAACAGTGAATTTAAAAAAGCGGGCTTTAGTTCTGTGGGGCCTAGTACCGATGACAGGATAAAGCCAGAGTTGGTTGCCTATGGAACAAGTGTTACTTTATGGCGACAAGAACAAGGAACAAGTAATTCTAGTGGGACTTCTTTTTCAGCTCCACAAATCGCTGCTTTGGCGGCAGGCTTAAGAGAAGCCAACCCTGAATGGACAAGTAAAGAATTAAGAGATCAATTAATATTTAGTGGTTCTCAATACAATGAACCTGACAATGAACTAGGCTATGGAATTCCGGATTTCACTAGAGCGATGTTTGGTATAATTGACAAGGAAAAAGATCCAGAAAAGGTTAATATTGCCCGAATCTATCCCAATCCTTTGATTGAAAATCAGTTACTCATAGAATTTGGTGACAGTACAAATTGTACATTAAGCTTGTACTCAAGCGATGGCAAGGTGGTAGGAGTCCATGATTTAGAGCGGATAGGAAATAATTACCCTTACAGCATTAGCATGGAATTATTGAATCCCGGAATATATCTTGTTGAATTACAAGATAATTGGTCCGCGACAAAGGTGAAGTTGTGGAAGAAATAAGGAATTGACCTTAAAATTCGCTTTTTTTGTATATCTATCAACTATTAATTTTAACCTAAACCCCATTCCTTATGAATCCATTAATAGCGCCCTCAATTTTGGCAGCCGATTTTGCTAATCTTCAGAAGGAAGTAGAAATGATTAATGATTCTGTTGCCGATTACATTCATGTAGACATCATGGATGGCGTCTTTGTGCCAAATATATCATTTGGTCTACCAGTGGTAGAGGCTGTAAATAGGCATGCGAAAAAGCCACTGGACGTACATTTGATGATTGTAGAACCAGACAAGTACTTAGAAGCATTTCATAAGGCAGGTGCTTCTCAGATTACCGTACACCTAGAAGCTTGTCCTCATTTACACCGAACGATTCAAGCGATCAAGGCATTGGATTGTAAGGCAGGAGTAGCCGTAAATCCGCACACACCTGTCAGGCATTTACAAGATATCATCAGAGAGGTTGACACCGTTTTAATTATGTCTGTTAATCCAGGTTTTGGTGGACAGGAATTTATAGAAAACACTTACAAAAAGATTCAGGCATTAGGAGAGTTGATTGTAGAAACGGGATCCCATGCGAAAATTGAAATTGATGGTGGTGTGAGTATTGGCAATGCCAAAAAGCTTTTTGAAGCTGGGGCAAATGTTCTGGTTGCAGGGAATTTTGTGTTTTCCTCTGAAAATCCTATAGAAACAATTAATAACCTTAAATTTATTGTTTAAATTCAATAATTATTCCTTTCCTATAATTTTTAGCATATTTTTTGATCCATTGTTTGTTAAATTGGTTGATTCTGATTTAATTCGAGGGTAGATAGCGTTTAATAAATTGAGAAAAAATTATGAAAAAATTATTTGGATTGACCTTTTTAATCTTTGGTTTAATAGGTTTTACTGCACAAGCACAAGATGAAGCTGCAGAAGAAATTACTGATGAAGAAATTGCAAAATTTGCTGCAATGGAAGATTCTGTGATGGCTTTTTATGAACAAAAGAATGTAGAGTTAGTGTCCATGATTAAGGACAATGAGGTCATAGATGGCGCTGGTCGATACAATGAAATAAAAGGCGCATGGGACGATGAAGCCAAGCTTGCTGAAATTGAAATCACAGATGATGAAAAAGCAGCTTACGAGGAAATTTTGGAATTTATGGGTTCATTGAGCACAGAAGTTAGAGAATTGAAAATCGGCCTAATCAAAAATGATGACGTTTTAGGAATTGCTACTTACAATAAGGTAAACAAGGCAATGAAAGCAAATCCTGAGGTCAAAGAAAAAGTAGATAGCTTAATGGCTGAGTTAAAAGAAAAAAGAACTCCAGATGAAGACGAAAGTGCTTCTGATAACGGTTAATAGCTGATTTCTTAAGAGATAAGAAAAAAAACCCTCATAATTTGAGGGTTTTTTTGTTTTATTGCGTTAATAAATAAAAGACTATCCAAAATATGGAATTGAAGAAGCGATTGGCGTGTTTGACCTGTCTGTTTGCAGTCCTAATGTTAAGTATTACTTATCAAAGTAAGGCACAAGAGGATATTTTTGGTATTGACAGGAAAATTAAGAGCAAAAAAAGCGATAGTGAAGTAGGGAACGCGTTTAGAAATGCAGTGAGTAATTTTTCATTTGAGATAGCCACTGGTTCAAGTTACCATGCACACCGGCTTACTTTCAATAGTGAAATGCCTGAAAACTATCCGATCACAGACCTGAGTACAAATCAAGCTGCAGATATTTCCGAAATGGACACGATCCAGTTTAAAAACTCAAATTTCGCCTATCCTGTAAACCTGGGGGTTCGGTTGAAATTATTTGATTTAATTATTGTAGGTGCAGGTTATGGAAGAGAATGGGGTAAGTTTGATAAATTCTATGGAGAAGGAAATAGCTATACATTTACAATGGAAGAAGAACGCTATACCTATGATAAACTTTATGGAACAGTAGGTTTGGTACTTTGGGATGCCAATAAAAGAAATGCTTTTTTGAGATGGAGGTATAGAAAATATTCAGAGACCAACCTATCCATTCAAAACCAACTGAAACAAAGGGCTAGAATGCATTATCCCTGGAGAGTGGTGGTAGAGGGAGAGTTTGGCTCAATGAAATTAAAGAAATCTTTAGATCCGAATATTTCTACAAATACAGGGTATTATGGAGTGGGATTTAGAGTTGAAAGAGATTTATCAGAATATTCTAAATTTTTTATCAAACCCTCAGCAGAGTTTAGACCCTATGAGTATAATATGGCGAACCCTATAGAGGTCCAGACCATTGAGCAAACCTTATACACTCTACAGGTAGGAGTGTCTATGAGTCTTCCAGGCTCAAAAAGATGTAAAATAGCAGGTTGTAAGGTAGTAATGAAGCATTTACATAATGGAGTTGAATACCGAGGTAGTTCTATTTGGAAAAGGCAGAATAGAAAAGTAGGGCAGTGGTATGGCAACTGATTTTAGGGTTTTTTAGGCTTCTTTTCCAAATAAATTCCTGTAAAATTAAAAATTAACTCCATGAATATAAAAAGGATACCTAATTATTGAATTGTAAGAAATATAATATTTTTCTAAACCTTTACTTTTTGCTATCTTGCAGGTTATAAGCGAGAAAATTTAAATATGGCTCAAGGAGAAAACGAGAACATCATCCCGATTAATATTGAGGACGAAATGCGTGGAGCTTACATCGATTATTCGATGTCGGTAATTGTTTCCAGGGCATTGCCGGACGTAAGAGACGGTTTAAAGCCTGTACACCGCAGAATCCTTTATGGAATGCAGGAATTGGGGGTTTCCCACAACAAGCCTTATAAAAAATCTGCCAGAATAGTTGGGGAAGTATTGGGTAAATACCATCCACATGGTGATTCGGCTGTCTATGAAACTTTGGTTAGAATGGCTCAAACATGGTCATTGCGGTATCCATTGGTAGATCCACAAGGAAACTTTGGATCAATTGATGGTGATAACCCTGCAGCCATGAGGTATACAGAAGCCAGGTTGAGAAGGATTGCTGAAGAATTGTTGACAGATATCAATAAGGAAACCGTCGACTTTCAGTTAAATTTTGATGATACCTTAAAGGAACCTATTGTTTTACCTGCTAAAATACCGGCCTTGCTACTTAATGGTGCTTCTGGTATAGCAGTAGGTATGGCTACCAATATGGCTCCTCACAACTTAGGAGAGGTGATTGATGGGATTCATGCCTACATTGATAACAATGACATTACCATTCCGGAATTAATGGAGCACATTGTGGCGCCTGATTTTCCAACAGGAGGTATCATTTATGGATACAATGGGGTTAAAGCCGCCTTCGAAACAGGAAGAGGAAGAGTCATTCTTAGAGGTAAAGCTACCATTGAGACCAAGTCCTCAGGAAAGGAAATGATCATTATCAATGAAATTCCTTACCAAGTCAACAAAGCTTCCATGGTTGAGAAAACAGCTCAATTGATAAATGAGAAGAAAATTGATGGAATTTCTGCCATTAGGGATGAATCTGATAGGCAAGGTATGCGCATTGTATATGAGCTGAAAAAAGATGCCGTTCCAAATGTAGTGCTAAATAACCTTTACAAGCATACACAACTTCAAACTTCCTTTAGTGTTAACAATGTGGCCCTGGTTAAGGGCAGACCTTATACATTGAACCTGAAAGACCTTATTCTGCACTATGTGAACCATAGGCATGAAGTGGTGGTCAGAAGAACAGAGTATGAACTAAGAGAAGCGGAGAAAAGAGCCCATATCCTCGAAGGATATCTGGTTGCTTTGGATAATATTGATGCAGTTATCCAATTAATTCGAGATTCAAGAGATCCGGAAACAGCCAGAAATGGTTTGATGGAGAAATTTGATCTGACCGAAATACAGGCAAGAGCAATTCTTGACATGAGGCTGCAACGTCTTACTGGCATGGAAAGGGCCAAGATTCAGCAGGAATATGATGAGCTGATGAAACTTATCGAAGAATTAAAAGATATTCTTGCAGATAAGGACAGAAGAATGCAAATCATTAAGGACGAATTGCAAGAAATAAAAACCCGCTACAATGACGATAGAAGAACAACTATCGAGCATAATGCTGAAGATTTCAACTATGAGGACATGATTCCTAATGAGGAAGTGGTAATTACCGTTTCCAATCAGGGATATATTAAGAGAACTGTACTTACAGAGTACAAATCGCAAAGTAGAGGAGGAGTAGGTTCAAGAGGAGTAAGTACCAAGGAGGATGATTATACCGTCTATCTATTTACTGCCTTAACGCATAACTATTTGTTGATCTTTACTGATCAAGGTAAATTATTCTGGCTTAAAACTTACGCCATTCCTGAAGGTAGTAAAACATCCAAAGGCAGACCTATCCAAAATCTCATTAATATTGAAAGTAGTGACCGTATTAGGTCTATTATTCAGGTCAAAGACCTGGGAGATATAGACTATATCAATAACAACAATATCGTGATGGTGACTAAAAAAGGCATCATCAAGAAAACCACCTTGGAGCAATACTCTAGACCAAGAACAAATGGTATCATTGCCTTGAATATCAGAGAAGATGACCAACTCTTGAATGTAGAATTGACCAATGGTGATGCCAACATCGTAATCGCGTCAAGCTCTGGTAGGGCAGTTCATTTCCATGAATCCACTGTTAGACCTATGGGGCGAACAGCTACTGGAGTTAAAGCCATTAACCTTGGCGGAGACGAAAATCACGTTATTGGCATGGTTTGTGTTCAAAGAGAAGATGCCACCCTACTTGTCGTAACAGACAAAGGGTATGGTAAACGTTCTTACTTGTCTGAATACAGGATCACCAATAGAGGTGGAAAAGGAGTGAAAGCGATGAATATTACCGAGAAAACCGGTGGATTAGTCGCAATTAAAGAAGTGGTTGATACTGATGATTTGATGATTATCAACCGTTCTGGTATTACCATTCGAACTCCAGCTGAGGGAATCAGAGTAATGGGTCGAGCTACCCAGGGTGTAAGGTTAATTAGATTAAATGAAACTGACGAAATTTCATCAGTTGAGAAAATTGAAAACCTTGAAGGAGACGAACCAGAAAATACCACAGAAGAAACAGACACTCCAATAGATCCTGAAAATGATCAGACGGAGGACAATAAAGAAAATCCTAAAAACGAATAGTAATTGAAACCAATAAAGAACCGCACTAGTAACATGAAAAAGTTAATTTTATCGTTGGCTTTGGTGGGCATCGCCTCAACTGTTGCCTTTGGCCAGAAAAAGGTAGTTAAATCTGCTGAAAAAAACTTTAGTAGAGGAAATCTCGAGGAAGCATACACCGAAATAAAATCCGCTCTAGCGGATGAGGAAACAGGAGCACAATCTGAAACTTATTTTATCAAAGGTAAAATAGAAACACAGATGTTTGAATCTGATTCTTCCAATACGGAAAACACTGTAGCTTTAGGGCGACAAGCTCAAGAAAGTTTTACCAAAACCTTTGAGATGGAGAGCAATGACTCTACTTCTAAAGTAAGTAAAGACTTATTTAAGGAAGTTCTTCCTGACATGCCTGCCAACTTTCAGGGACAAGGTGTTTATAGGTTAAAGAATGCTTCTTTCAACAAAGCAATTGCAAAATATGAAGAGGAAGATATGGAGTTGTCTCATGAATTCTTCTCATTGGCAGCTGACCTTGATCCTAATGATACTTCCATCGTTTTCAATGCTGGCTATACTGCCAATATGGTCGGCAATACAGAAGCTGCAAAAAAATATTTCACCAATTTGCTAGATGTACCAGAATATAATAAGTTGAATGCTTATTATTTCTTAATACAAATAGCTAGTGCTGAAGACAATGACCCGGAAGAAGCTTACCGTGTAGTGACGGAAGCTAGAGAAGAGTATCCTGATGACAAAGGTTTAGCAGAATTCGAAATTCAATTGTTACTTCAATTGGATAAAATGGAGGAAGCTATGACTTCAATCGAAAAAGCTTTGGTTACCGATCCAAATAATCCAGCAATTAGATTGAGATATGGATACTTGAAAGAAAAATCCGGAGACATGGAAGGTGCTTTGCAAGAATACATTAAAACTGTTGAAGCTGATCCAGAATTTTTTGAAGGTAACTATTATGCCGGAGCGATTTATCTTGATAAAGCCAGAAACATTATTACAGAAGTAAACAACCTTTCTGATGATGAGTGGGAAGCTAAATCTGATTCCATGTTAAAAGAAGCAGATGGTTTGTATGAAGATGCTTTACCGTACTTTACCAAAGCTTCTGATTTGAAACCTGACAATACTGATATCATGGAAATTTTATTCCAAGTGCATACCAGGTTGAAAAATGAAGCTAAAGCAGAAGAATACAACAAGAAATTATCTGATAAACTTGGTCCAAATTGGTTGGAAAGGTAATATTGTAAAGAACATATAATTGAAAAGATCCAGGCTAATTGTCTGGGTCTTTTTTTTTGCTATTTATAAACCTTGTAGGCCAATAGTATTTATTCCACGATAATTTTTTCAATGGAAACTAAGCAAGCCATCTCTTATCTTCTTATAAGTAGGTGTTAACCTATTATACAAATATTAAAGTCAGTATTCTTTGTTCTCTAATAAGATATTGATGTGTGTGACCTACAACATTCTCAAAGCTAAGACTGGCTGGGTTATTATCAATTGGATTGTTTATTCCATTGTTAATTTTGATTAGATTTAGTTTGATTCCTGAAGGAACATATTAGGGGTAGTAATTATAAAATGCTGAAAAACAACTTATTGACTTAGGTTTAATAAAATTGACTTTAATTTAAAACTTCCTTTTTGATTAATCTTCATCAGTTTCTGTCATTTTATCTCCATTCATCAGGGAAATTCATCAAATTAAAATCCCATACAAAAGGAAGGTAGAAGAAGGTAACTAGAAGTATCAGTGCAATGGAAAGTAGATTAAGGAAAAAACCTGCCCTCATCATTACTGGGATAGTAAGATAGCCTGAGCCAAAAACTACAGCATTTGGAGGGGTAGCTACAGGAAGCATAAAAGCACATGAGGCGGCCATGGTTGCGCCTATCATTAATCCAAATGGATGTACGCCCATTGCCAAAGCCACAGCTGAGAGGATAGGCAGCAACATGGAAGCAGTGGCCACATTAGATGTAATTTCTGTTAGGAAGTTTACAGCAGCTATTATAATCAATAAAAACAGCCAAAAAGGCACATTTTTCAGTAAGACAAATTGTTCTCCTATCCAGCTTGCAAGACCAGTATCCTTAAAGCCTTCTGCCAAGGCCAATCCACCACCGAATAAAATTAGAATGCCCCAGGGAATTTTTTCAGCCACTTTCCAATCCAGCAATTGTTCTTTTCGCTCATTTCCAGCGGGAATTACAAATAGAAGCAAAACGCCCATTAAGGCAATAATCGTGTCATTAAGAACAGGAATATAGGGCTGGATTAAGAAACTACGGGTGATCCAGGAGAAACTTACCCCAATAAAAACCCACATGACTTTCTTTTCTTGTAAGCTCATTCTTCCTAAAGCTTGAAGCTGACGGCTGATCTCCTCTTTTCCACCGGCCAGCTGTAAAGTTTTTGGAAATTTAAAGGCATAATTTACCAGGTAGTACCAACACATAATTAACAATGCAGAAGCTATGGGAAGACCAACAAGCATCCATTCTCCAAAGCTAATTTCTACCCCATAAATATTTTTTACCACAGCGGTCAAAATAATATTGGTAGGCGTTCCAATTATTGTTGCCATCCCTCCAATGGATGCACTATAGGCTATACCAAGCATTAGCGATGGACCTAACGTTTTCTTAATGCCTTTGTTGGAATTTGACATTTGAACGACTACTGCTATGGCAATGGGCAACATCATAAGAGAAGTAGCAGTATTTGAGATCCACATGGATAGAAATGCTGTAGCTACCATAAAACCTAGAATTATACGCTTTAGGTCAGTGCCAAGGTATGAAATGATCTTTAGTGCAATGCGTTTGTGAAGATTCCATTTTTCAATGCTTACTGCGATCATAAATCCACCCATATACAATAAAACCATAGGATCTGAATAGGGTATAGAGGTAGATTTCAAATCCATGACACCGGTTAGTGGAAAGAGAACCAAAGGAAGTAAGGCGGTGGCAGCAATAGGAATGGCTTCAGTGATCCACCAAATAGCTATCCAAAAAGTAACAGCCAATAAGGAAACACCTTCGGAGGACAATCCTTCAGGAGAAATGCCGAAATATAAACCAAGAAAAACGATGGGGCCTAAGAATAGACCTATTTTTTGTGTACGCATAAATTCAAATAAAACTTAAGATTAATTAAAATTGAGCGAATACGAAAGCTTTCTTAACAGTAATGGTTGTAGGGAGTATATAATTTTTGTGTTCCAGATTTTATAAATAACCTTTTATATACCTTTCTTACTGATTAAATCAGTTTCAAGATGTTTATGTACAATTGTTAAAAAAAAATGAAAAAAATTACTAATATTGAGATTGGCCAATTGTCAATTGACGTAAATAATCATTACTAGCGTGTTAGAAATGAAAATATAACCCTATGATCCAATCCAAGTCTAAATTTATGAATAGAATTAAAACCCAATTACTAATAGGGGTGCTGGCATTTTTTGCCTTTCAATGTGGTCAGGATGGCCCAAGATTAACCTTAAATAAAGGTGATCATATCATTTTGATCGGTAATAACCTGGGATCAAGAATGATGAATTATGGATATTTTGAAACTGAAATGCATGTTCGGTATCCGGATTCTTTGTTATATATAAGGAACATGAGTGATGGTGGAGACACACCAGGCTTTAGACCTCATGCAGGTAGAGTTTCACCTTGGGCTTTCCCTGGAGCTGAAGAATTTCAGGATGAATTGGCGACCAATTCAGGAAGTGAAGGACATTTTGAGACTCCTGATGAATGGATCAAACGTCACGAAGCAGATATAATCATTGCCTTTTTTGGTTATAATGAGTCTTTCGAAGGTGAAGAAGGGCTAGAAATGTATAAACAAGAACTTGAAGCTTTTATCAAGCATACCAAAAACACTATTTACAATGGGGAAGCGCCGCCACAATTGGCTCTTGTATCGCCTATTGCTTTCGAAAATCTAAGTGGAGATTTTGATTTACCCAATGGAGAAAAGGAAAATAAGAACCTGAAAATGTACACTGCTGCTATGAAAGAAATTGCAGAAAGAAATCAGGTGTTTTTTGTAGATGCTTTCGAACCTTCTTCTTCGTGGTTTTCTTCTGCCGATGAATACCTTACTATCGATGGGTTTCAATTGACAGATGATGGTTACAAGAAGTTTTCAACTTTTATCACTGATAAAATTTTCGGTAATGACCAGGCGGTAGCTGAAGAGAACAGAGCAGCCATCCATGCGGCTGTAAAGGAAAAGAACTGGATGTGGCACAATGACTACAAAATACCAAATGGTGTACATGTCTTTGGTCGTAGGTACAATCCATTTGGCCCTGACAATTATCCTTTTGAATTGAAAAAAATCCGCCAAATGACGGACAATAGGGATCAGGCTATCTGGAAAGCCAATAAAGGCGAGCAATTTGATCTGGCTAAAGCTGATAAAAGCACCATTGAATTGCCACAAGTGGAAACCAATTATAATCCAGAAAAGAATGGAGATTTGGAATACCTCTATGGTCAGGACGCTCTAGATAAATTTGAAGTAGCGGAAGGTTATAAAGTTGAATTATTTGCTTCAGAAAAGGAGTTTCCTGACCTGGCCAATCCTGTTCAAATGACTTTTGATACCAAAGGAAGACTATGGGTATCCGTAATGCCTAGTTATCCTCATTATAAACCTGGAGATCCCAAACCAAATGATAAAATCCTTATTCTGGAAGATACCGATAATGATGGGAAAGCAGACAAGCAGATTGTTTTTGCGGATAGCCTTCATCTTCCTATTGGCATGGAAATTACTCCTGAAGGCGTGTACCTTTCACAAGGTACTAATTTCATCATTTTGAAAGATGAAGATGGAGATGACTATGCAGAAAAGAGAGAAATTTTATTAAGTGGTTTTGATGACCATGATACCCACCATAATATCTCCGCATTTGTAGCTGATCCATCGGGAGCCATGTATATGGGCGAAGGTGTTTTCCTTCATACCAATGTGGAAACCCCATATGGACCTGTTAGGGCAACAAATGGAGGCTTTTATAGGTACAATCCAGCCAGAAGAAGACTGGAAAGAACAGCTCAGCTTCCTATTCCGAATCCTTGGGGAATTGCCTTTGACGATTGGGGACAAAATTTCTTCGCTGAGACTTCCGGTCCAGACGTACGTTGGATGATGCCTGGTTCTGTAAAATCCAGGTATGGTGAAGGAAATCACAAAGGACCAAACTTGATTGAAGATGCCCATAGGGTAAGACCTACTTCAGGCTTGGAGTTTGTCTCTAGTAGACATTTTCCTGAAGAAGTGCAAGGTGATTTGTTGATCAACAATACCATTGGTTTTTTAGGGATGAAAATGCACAGGATGGTAGAAGATGGAACTGGTTATGACAGTGAACACAGAGTTGACTTAATCAGAAGTGATGATCGTAATTTCCGACCTGTAGACATGGAATTTGCACCTGATGGCTCACTTTATTTTGTGGATTGGCACAATATATTGGTAGGTCACATGCAACACAATGCCAGGGATCCACTAAGGGATCACGTACATGGAAGGATATATAGAATCACTTATCCATCTAGACCACTTGTCACTCCTCCAACCATCGATGGCGCTTCAATTGAAACCTTGTTGGACAATTTGAAATTACCTGAATTCAGGGCAAGGTATGCAACTAGAACCGAATTGAGAGGCAGAGACAAAAATGAAGTATTGTCTAAAATGAAAATCTGGATGGCTAATCTTGATAAAAACGATCCAAGGTATGAGCATCATCTATTGGAAGGTTTATGGGTTAGCTGGGGACTTAATGCAGTAGACCAAGAATTGTTGAAAAAACTAATGGATTCTGAAGACCACAGGGTGAGAGCCGCTGTGGCTAGGATATTGCGCTATACAGGTCATCAGATTCCTGATCAGGTAGACTTACTTAAAAAAGCTGCTGCTGATCCGCACGGACGTGTAAGGTTGGAGGCCATTGTTGCTGCTTCTTGGCTTAATAAAGAAGATGGCTTGGCCATTTTAGAGGTTGCCAATGAACATCCAAAAGATGACTGGATGCAAAAACCATTTGAAACTTCTTTGGCTCATTTGAATGGAATGTCTGTTAAGAATATGGTGGTCAACCCTGATGGAAGTGTTGTTTTCCAGGAAGCAGCTAAGGAAGCGAAGGCTTCAAATTCCAGATTAAAAGGGGAAGAATTGACACTGTTTCAAATGGGTAAAGCCATATATAGCAGAGAAGGATTTTGTATCACTTGTCACCAACCTGATGGTAAAGGACTAAGTGCTTCAGGCTTCCCACCTTTGGCTGGTACCAAATGGGTCAATGGCAATGAAGAAAGGTTTATAAAAATTGTTCTGAATGGCTTGATGGGTCCGATAGAAGTATTAGGCAAAGACTATCCAGGACAGGTTCCTATGACTCCTTATGGAGGAATGCTCAATGACAAGGAAGTTGCAGCAGTGATCACCTATGTAAGAAATAGCTTTGGAAATGAATCCTCGGCAGTAAGTCCCGATAAGGTAAAAGCAGTAAGGGCTGCTATCAAGGACAAAACAGGATTCTATTCTCCAACAGAGTTGTTACAAGAGCATCCTATGGAAGAATAGAAATAATTTGAAGATAGATTTGGAATTATAAGAGCCAGATATTACTCCAAATTAAATAAATATTAAAAGGCCAGTTCATTGTTTATGGACTGGCCTTTTTTGTCCTACTGAAGATAAAATGCCAAAGGTAAAGGCCGAAAAAGCAACTTATGCTAATTTCAAATCTGGATTAAACCCGAAATATGCAATAGACAAATCTATTATGTGCTAAAATAACTTCAAAATCAGTTACTTCGTTGCTGTTTTCAATCCTGCCTGTCCGCAGACAGAGTCACCATAGCGATGCTATGCTAAAGTTTCCAAGCAGACTGATTTTCTAATGATGGCAACACTTCCCATAAATACACGACAGGATTTACCCTTGTCAAAAGTCAGGCCGGAGAACTACTATTACAAAATCCGGGTAAAAAGATATAATTAGGCTTGAAAAGCTAGATTAAAAATAAATTTTACTCTAATTATTCTTACTTTAGTATTGTGTAAGTAACAAGAACATTCTCTAGGGACTATTTTAACTTTGGGGCTTAATTTTATTGGTTGTCAATTGAGAACTATTACCTACCTCTTAACTATAAATGGGTCAATAAATCATTAGGAAATTAAGGATAGGGATCGATAAAGTAGATTTAATAATAAATTAAATACGAGTAATGTTAATTGCAATTTTTATATAGTTTCATTGTTTTTTGGTCTTTTTCTATAATAAAGGTAGTCAGGTTATTTTAGTTTTTGAATTGTAATTTTTACGGTAAATCCATTATGAGTAAATATTTATGTGTAATACCAGCAAGGGGAGGAAGTAAAAGAATTCCACAAAAAAATATTAAAGATTTTTTAGGTAAACCAATAATATCCTATAGCATTAAA
Source organism: Cyclobacterium sp. L-R (assembly GCF_056859355.1). Taxonomy (NCBI): domain Bacteria; kingdom Pseudomonadati; phylum Bacteroidota; class Cytophagia; order Cytophagales; family Cyclobacteriaceae; genus Cyclobacterium; species Cyclobacterium sp. L-R. The sequence continues at coordinate 158,981 of NZ_JBSXOH010000095.1, read as the reverse complement.
ACCTCAATTTCATCTGATTTATTCGATGAAATAATGGTTTCAACAGAAGATCCTGAAATTGCAGAAGTGGCAAAATCCTATGGAGCAAAAGTACCGTTCCTGCGTTCTGTAATAAATTCAGATGACTTTTCCCCTACCGTTGATGTGTTGTTGGAGGTAATAGAACAATATGAGAAAATTGGGAAACGATTTGATTATTTATGCTGTATTTATCCCACAGCACCTCTTATCTCTTTAGACAATTTAAAATTAGGTAAGGAGAAATTAATAGCCGAAAAAAGAACTAGTGTCTTTCCAGTAGTTGGCTTTAATTATCCAATATGGAGAGGATTACGAGAAACAGAAAAAGGAACAGTTGAATTGGTTTGGCCAGAACACGTCCATACCCGCTCCCAAGATTTAGAAGAAATTTATCATGATGCCGGTCAATGGTATTGGTGTAATGTTAGTGATTTAAAAAGAGATAAAAAATTGTTCTCTGAAAACACCGCTGTAATCAAATTAAATCAAACTGAGGTGCAGGACATTGATAATTTAACTGATTGGGAAATGGCTAAATTAAAATATGAACTTCTTCAGGGCAATAAATAAATAGAAAAATTGAAGAAATTTATCTATTTTCAAAACTATGAGTTTTACAAAAAATCAGCATAGGACAAGCTCACGGGGATAAGATGATCTTCAATTTGTACCTGATGTCGTTCTACCTTATTGATTCGGTTTTTGTTGACCACAAAGGACCTGTGGGTACGCACAAAATAGGAGGGAAGTAGCCTTTCCAGTTCTTTCAAGGTCATTCTGCTGATTACTTTATCATTTTCCAACTGTAGGGTCACGTAGTTGCCGGTTGCTTCACAGTACAGGAGCTCAGTGAAATTTACACGTTGTTGGCTGTCGGTAGTTTTGATAAAAATAAATTCTGGTTCCTCTGATGGTTGCAAAGCTTTCCAATCACGTGCTTTTTGACAAGCTTTCAAAAATCGGCTCAAGGGAAATGGCTTTAATAGGTAATCCAGTGCATTGAGTTCAAAACCTTTCACCGCATATTCAGAATAAGCGGTGGTGAAAATTACCATGGTAGATGCTGGAAGCATGGCCATCAGGTCAATGCCTGAAATATCAGGCATGTTGATGTCCAGGAAAATAAGGTCTACCGGTTGTTGGCTTTGGAATTCAAGCCCTTGTATGCCATCAGAAAAAACGGCTTCTAAAGAAATAAACGGAACCTTGGAAGCGTGGGACTTAATCACCTCCAAGGCCATTCGCTCATCATCAATTGCTATTGCTTTTAACATAAAGTTAAATTTGTACTAAGTAAAAGAAGGTCTTCAGGTTCAATCAATCTAATTGTAAGGAGAAATGTACGAAATATTCGCTTTCATTCGAAATAGTAGATAAACTGTATTTTCCAGGATAGTAGTGTTCCAGTCTATTGCGTACATTATGCAGTCCAATTCCGGATTCGTCTTTAGGGTCATCCGTCAGCTTTTTGGGGTGAATGCTATTGACCAGATCAAGGTGCACTGTTCCTTTCATGCAGCGTAAGTTGATCCTTATCCAAGACTTGTTTTTGGTGCTAATTCCATGCTTAAAGGCATTTTCCACAAAAGGTATCAGCAACATGGGGGCTATATTTCCATCACATTCAGTAGTAGGAAGCTTAAAATCCACTGATAGGTTCTCCTCATTCTCAAAGCGTAGCATTTGCAGGTCCAGGTAATTATTAACATATTCAATTTCTCGTTTTAAAGGGATTTTATCCTGTTGGTTTTCATGAATCATAAAGCGCATCATGTCTCCAAGTTTTTGAATCCCATCGGCCGTTTTCTCTGCATTTTCCATCAATGCAGTACCGTAAAGGGTATTCAGGGCATTGAACAAAAAATGCGGATTGATTTGAGATTTCAGGAAGCTTAAATTGGCCGAGCCTACTTCTACTCTGTGACTCAGGTTTTTAATTTGACCTACCATCCCAAGATATTTATCAAAAGAAAGGTTGGATATGGGGATGATTACCAATTGGATAAGCAATCCAATACCCAGGCCAATCAAGAGGGGAATCTCATCTCCTTCCGCCATGGCTATAAGTAGGAAAAAACCTGGAAAGAGTACCATTAAAAGTACATTATAAAAATTGGCCAACTTCGACTTGCCAGATAGCCGCTTTTTATAGATTAGAAAGTAATTGTAAATCAATACCAAAAGGATGGAAGGCAAAGCAAACGCCAATATAAAGGCAATACTCCTGTGGACCAATTGATCAATTTGAAGTAGAAATAAGGTCAGGAAAAAGAAAATGCTACCCAAACGGATTGAGTTGTAGGATTGATAATCCTTCATTTTGGGTGGAGTTAGTACCTGCTTTAAAAAAATCACCCAAACCAAATAGCCCATATAAATGGCCATAATTTTTAAATAAAATGCTGTGAATGGGGATTCTGTTATTTTGGAACCAATAGAAAATAAGGTAATGATGACATAAGAGAAAATGGCAATAAGTAAGCTTAAAAAAATTAAGGGGCCTATTTTTCTATTCTTTAGGTATTTTGGAATCAGTAAAATATGAAAAAGGTAAAACACCAAAAATAGAATAAGAGGGATAAATATTTTAGCAAAATAGCCAACCATTTCATGATTTGCTCCACGGTGGTTTATATTACCTGCGCTAAGAATATTGACCAAAACGATGATCAGGAAGACCAGGGTAACGATCCACCATTCTATTTGTCGAAATGTTAATGATTTGGTTTTCATAAAGTGTTCAAGTTAAAAATTAAAGTTTAAACCGAATACCTTCCACTCGGTTTGTGTTGGATGATTGGGGTTAATTATATAAAATGAATGACATTCTAAGTAGATATTGTATAGCAAACCTGCCAGGGTAAGGACAATATAAGTTCTTCTGTTAGCTTTGGTCATGGTCATTCAATGTTGATAGCATCCGGAATTTCCCTTAGCTGCTTGGCTTTTATCGGACTGATAAATATTTACACAAGAATATCGCTGAGGAGGCTTTCAATCAAATTAATGTGACGAAATGGGGGAATGGAGGGATGGAAATGTTCCATAACGCTCTGTGCTTTTCTTTCGGGGGCTATTGGCTTTTATACCGGTGGCAGAGCCTGTCGAAGCCATAGGGTAACGGGCTCAGCAATATCTACTCTTTCGGCACTGCAGGAGATCCGGATGAAATGCCAGTCAAAAGGGAGTTAGGACAAACTGAGTGAGCTGTCTAAAATGATCAAACTCAGGTAATATCTTTATTTTCAATGTTTTTCTTTTGTATTAAAGCAGGGTTGAAAGGACTGATTAACAATATTCGGCGTGTTACACTCACCCTAGCTAAACCTACTTCCATCTGGTTTAGATGAGCAAATAATACCAAAATTAAATTGTTAAATGCTGCATTCTCTTTCTTTTTGTCTTGAAACAAAAAGAAACAAAAAATTCAAGACAAAAAAATCCTTCTCCCCACAATCCCTACGCCCCCTCGGTTTTTTGTCAGCCTGCCCGCTTTTTAAAATCCAATACTTAAGAACTATGGTAACGATTCTTAATAACTAAGAGTAATAAACTGTGGACGGTAAAATACTTACATTCCTAACCATAAGGTAACTATTATCTAATCCTTAAAAGTGAGTAGTTTATGAAAAACTGATTTATTTCCGTAGAGTTCAAGCAGTAGATTATGGCGAAATTTTTATAGTCTCGGGATATTCATCAATGATTTTCCCGTTTTCATTGATCATCAGGAAATGCTGATGTGGACCATGTAAAGTGGTGATAATGGCTGAGTTTTCTTCTGCAGATTTGGACAAATACCAGACTTCTTCGGGAGTTTTGGGTTTCTTTTTTTCTACGCCCCAGGAACCATCACCCAGGTACACAACTCCATTGGGGTGAATGGCATTGTTTTTCAAAGGATGACTTCGCTTATAGGTATGGTCATCATTCTCAAAAGCCACGCGAACACCATATTTTTCAAAAAGAGGGATCCAATTGTCCAAAACTTCTTCAGACCAGAATTGAATGCGCTTTCCTCCTGGCTCAACTCTACCGGAAGGGTAGCCCGGTTTGTGGTAAACAGGGATAACATGAGGGATTTCTGTACGATTGAACAACTGCTTTTCTAACCATTTTGTCTGCGTACCACTGATGAGGTTGCTATGGGAACTGTCCAATATAAGCAGGCTTAGGTAATCCCCAAAATCCAGAACGCTATATCCAGGTTGTCCCGGAAAAGCAAATAGAGGGTAAAAGAAGGGAGCTTTTGCCAATCGCATTTCGTCCGTTGGCTCTTCCATTTCACCTTTCTTTACCTTTGAAATAAAAGTCGGCATTCCGATCCGTTTGTTGATATTGGTTTCGGAAGCAGGGTAGTGGTGGTTGATCACATCATGATTGCCAATGCCAAGTACCAGTGGAATCACTCGGCCTTCAGGCGTGATCAGGTCCCTTTTGATACCATCAAACCATTGGTGCCAGAGACCTACATTCTCTTTTAGACCATTGGCATAGGCCAGGTCACCACCCCAAACAATAAAATCAAGGTCGTACCGCATGACAGCACGGTTCATTTTCCCAAACATTTCTCCATGTGAAGTGTCTCCACCAGCGGCAAAACGGATAGGTTTATCATTCTTTTTAGGCATGGTACGAAAAGAGTAAGTACGGGTAAATTCCCCTACATTAAATTCATAGTTTGAATTTGGTTCTAATCTTGTGATCTCTACTCTTTGTATTTTTCGGTCAGAATAGGGAAATTCATGTTCTGTGGCATAAACCTCCAGCCATATTGGTTCACCTTTTTTTCTGAAATTTAATTTATGATCAGCTTTATCTGATGGCAAGGTATGCCAGTCAATCGTCATGGTGGTAGTAGGATCCTGTTGCCAGGTAAGGAGAATACCGGCAGGTTCTGTTTGGGCAAGAGCTGCTGCAAATAAGCAGAGTGCCAGTACTTGTGTAAAAAATAGGCGTAGGTAAATGTTGGATGAATAGCTGCTTGTCATTTCTTTCTGGTTTTATTAAATATACCAGAATTTTTTAAAAAGGTCTATTGATAGCTTAGTAAGGACGCTAAACTTTGGTTCAGGAGCGAAGAGTAAGAATTGACCAAACTCAGGGACAAATTTAATCTATTTAACATAATATAAATTATATAACATACAGAGTGATTTTCGGTCAGACGCGCAGCGGATGAATAAAATAACATCAGTTTTAGAATGGAGTTCTATAACTGATGTTATTTTAAAAGAAATCACGGTTAGCTTTTACAATAGTTAGTGATTTGTACGCAATCCTGCAACAATAAGTGCTTCTAATAAATAGCTGCGCAAAGTTTTCCAATAGTCAGGTCAGGCACGCAAACCTTTGCGCAGCTATTTTTAATTTTCTCACCAGTTTTCCTATTGACTTTTGGAAAGTTGCAATCTGAATCTGGAGGTTTATCAGCAGCCTAGCAATGCTCGGTTTTATCTAAAATTAGAGATACTCAGCGATTAGAAATTAACCAGTGCAACTCTCACTCACTAAGCACTTTGTCCAAGCGTTGGTTGATAAGTGAATAATAAATAAAAACCCAGCTAGCTATTTATAGGTCTTCCCTGACATTTTCAAAACATACCGTACCAAACTTATTCCACCGCCTACAGCCATTCCTGTGCTGATCCAAAATGTAAGCTGGCTATTCATGTCTATTTTTAGGATGCCAAGCATGGTGATGCCTATGCTTAAACCAATGGCGATACCAATAGCGGTTCCTATGGCTACTCCTATTGTTGTTCCGATTTGTATATTTCTGTCTGTTGTCATTGGATTACTATTTAATTGATGGATGGATTGTACTTTATTGGTTAAAATTAATCTTTTAGGTCTTTATATTCCTCTGGATCTAAAATTTCATGCCTATGTAGATATTGGGTTCAAAGAGGAAATAATTTCTCCATTTGTCATCCAGGGCCTTAAAATCTTCCGGCGTATTGGTGTCAAATACCCAAAACTGGGAATGTACCTGAGGTTCTATAAAGAAGCGTTTGCTTTTACCAAATCCAATATGATAGCCAAGGTGAAAAGAATTGTACAGCTTAAAGCCATTGTCAATTTTTTCATTGTTCTCATCCAGATAGGTTTTGAACTGAGGCAAAACTTCTACTGTGGCAAACAGTCCTTTCCATAACATGCGCTGATAGCTAAACCCTATGCCGGTTTCTCGCACATGTCCGGGATAAAATTCGCTTCCCGAATCCACCTTGTCCAAAAGCCCGTCCCACCACAATATGCCCATAGGTTGAAACAATCTCCAGCTGGCTAGCTTTAGGCCAATGATGTTTTTGTTGTCTAAGTTGCGTTTAACATGAAGTTCTATATGTTGCGTATGAGTTTGATCGGTCCAGGAATCCTGTACCAATTGAGGTAAAATAATTCCGGGAAGACTTACCCGATATTTATATTTTACTGCGGATCCTATGGCTTTTTCATTGTTGGTCTGAGCAAAGCTGGTAAAAATTTGAAAGCTGAAAACGAGAATAAGTAACTTTTTCATGATTAAGATGGTTAAATTTTTGAATATTTTTTTTTTTGATTATCAGTGGACATTTGTGCCTATTGACAGTTCAAAATTGTTAAAGAAAACAAGGTCAATCGTCCTGATATGAAATTCTGGACGCTTTGGTGAATTTCCGTACTTTTAAATCCGGATTATGTAATAGGATTTGTGATGAGTGTTGCAATCGCAAGAAAATCAGTCTGTTTGAAGATTTTAGCATAGCACCACTATGGTGAAATTGAAAACAGCAATGATTGGGTATTTTGAAGCGATTTCAACACGTAATAGATTGTCTATTGCATATTTCGGGTTAATACTATGCTTCGGATTTGACTTTATCCAATAGAGAACAAAGCCGTAATAATGATGATATCCTGCAAAAAATGGATTAGCCAGGCCCAAAAGATGCCTTTAGTCTCAAGCATGGATTTGGCCAGAAACCAACCAAGAAACCCAGAGACAATGGCTCCTGTAAAACCTCCCGGTGTGCCAAAATAATGCACTGATCCAAACAGCAATCCGGAGACAATGGCGATTTTTCCATCCTCATAGACTCCTTTTAAGGCGACAATTACCCCTACTCTACAGATACTTTCTTCCACAAATGAATTCACCAATGCTACCAATATGGACAAAGGAAGTACTTCAACAATTCCTACTAATGAGGGGGTTGACTTCTCCCCGAAAAGCTGGAAATAGATCACAATTATAGTTACCAAGGAAATGACCACAGCCCATTCTATTCCGGCTTTTTTCCAGGTTTCATCCGGCTTTGGCTTGATTCCGAAATATGGAGCTGGTTGGAATCTTTTATTCGAATCTCCCTTTTGGAAATAAGTTTTGAATACCTTTTTCCTTGAGTAGCTATAGACCATCAGCATCACCACAGCGAGCAAGAGTGTCACCAATTGATAGCTTAGCTGCTGGTTGATAATTGGGGAAAAATTTTGCAATAATTCAATCCCTCGCAGATGAAAGGCAATGGTTGGTAAGGCCAAAGTGGCCAGGATGGTTTGAAGCAATAACCAATAGTTTTTCGCGTGTTTCATAGATTTTAGGTGTTAATTTCCATGAATAAGACTTTGATATATAGCGGATTAACGCTTTTACATTCCATTAAAACTTTTACCATCAACATTACCGCATCTTTTGAAGCCTCCAATTGATTGAGGGTACCCACCAAATACATATTCAGATCCGGACAATAATACATTGATGTACCATTCATTCCTGAGTGTCCGATGACCTCCCAATTGGGTAAGATGGGAAAGAGTTGTTTAAAGGAAATTTTCCGTAAACCATAGCCATAGGTCATGCCTTTGGTTTCTTTGACCCACTTTTGCATCTCTTTAAAAGTTTCGGCAGAGAGCAAATCTCCTTCTCTTAGGGCTATTTGAAAACGGATCAAATCTTTACCTGTAGAAACAATGGCACCGCCGGCCCAATCTGCACTTAAACTTTTAATAGTGCTAATTTCGTGTGTTCCGGCATACATTTCAGCCATCTGCGTGGTAGGTTGAATGGGTTTAGACCTTAAATTGAGGTAGGTATGATCCATCTGTAGGGGTGTAAAAATATGCTTAAGGAAAAACTCGTGAAGCTTCATTGCTCCTATTTTTTCAATAATTAAACCCAGTAAAACGTATTCTGTATCAGTGTAATTATAGTCAGTGCCCGGAGCAAAAGTAGGTTTAAAATGGTCCTTTGAAAAGCCAACTAATTCTTCCGGTTCCCAAAAGCGGTTGGGCTCAGTTAAAATCAAATCAAGTATGCTCGGTGAACCGTCTATGGGGTCCTCAAGATAATCGGGAATTCCGGAGGTATGTTGCAGCAAATGCGAAACCTTGATTGAATTCCCATAATCTACTCCGTCCATAATATGCAAACCTTTCATTAATTCAGGAGATAAATATTTCGCTATTGGATCTTCAAAGCTAATTTTTCCTTGATCTACCAGTATCCCGATGGCAGTTGCCGTAAAGGTTTTGCCAATGCTGGCTGTATAAAAAGGGTTTTGAATGCTCACTTCCCTCCCATCCTTAAATGTTCCTTTGGCCACATGCCATTCAAAATCATCTGTAGGAGAATAAAGGGAGAGGAAAACATTGTGTACATTTTTCTTTTTCAATTCCTTTTCCAATAATCGGTCAATCCTTTGAATTACCTTGTCCTGATTTTCTTGTGCCAGCAAGGCAATGGCACTTGTCAAGTAAATAAGTATTGTAGCTAACTTTTTCATTTTCTTTTGATTTTGTACGCTACAAAGGTCTTCTCCACTTGAGGGAATATCGTTCTGAATGTCTCTTCCGGTGAAATCCCGCACTTATTCAGCCTTAATAATTGAAAATAATTACTAAAATTCTTGTTGAGGGCTCTAACATTCTTTTTTGACATCATTGAAGCCCTGAAATAGTCCTGAATTTCATAAGCCGGTCCCATTATACATTTTGAGACGATCGTAACACCCCTTCCGGCTAATTTTGAATCATCTTAAAACTTTGAAAACAAAACGAAATGACAATGCTAATGGGAAAATTAAAAGTAATGCTGGCAATGGCCTTCTTGATAAGTTTAGCTTCTTGTATTGAGGAGGATGGTAACACTCCTACCGATGCTAATTCTGAATATGATTCTGCGGAAGCCTATTTGGAAGAATTAGGATTTACGGGAAGTGTATTGATCAGCAAAGGAGATGAATATTTATTGAAAAGGGGATTTGGCATGGCTGATCAATCCTATAATATCCCAAATGATCCCGAGCTTATCTACCGCATAGGCTCTATTACCAAATCCTTTACCGCCGCAGCGGTGGTAAAGCTCAAAAGGGATGGCTATATCAATAGTTTGGATCAACCTTTAAGTGATTTTGCAGCGGATATCCCTTATGGAGACCAAATAACAATCAAACATCTTATGAATCATCAGTCCGGTATTCCTGATTATGTGGGGCCGGTTGAGGACTATGCTGAAGAAAACAATTACCACTTTGACCCCGAGGAAATTTTTGAGATCATCATTGAATCCATTGAAGAGGATGGCTTGGACTTTACCCCAGGTGAATTCTTCGCTTACTCCAACTCCAACTATTTGATTCTGGGTCTACTTATAGAAGAACTTACAGACCTGTCTTACCAGGAGTATTTGAACCAAAATATTTATATGCCACTTAATTTAAACCATACGGGCAAAGGTCCTGATACCATAAGTGGAGAAGAAAGGGCCAAAGGCTATGACAATGGGCAGGAAGTAGGTCCATATCAAATGCAGATTGCCTACAGTGCAGGAGAGATAGAAAGCAATATTGAGGACCTTGAAAAATGGGGAAAAGCATTGCTTTCCGATTTTTTTACCCAAGGTGAAAAGGAATTAATATTTGCTCCGCCACTGGAGCAAAACGATATCAATGTCCCCGGGGCTGGATTTTTTACCCTAAAAATTAATGATCAGGTCATTTATCACCATGGAGGAGACATCGCCGGGTTTACCAGTCTGTTGGTATTGATACCGGAGTCTGAGGGATTGATTATCCTGCTTAGCAATGAACAAGATAAAAGCGAAGAACGCTACCAAATCATGGAGGCCATTATCAAAAATGAATTTTAATCCGGAGGATGTAATAGGATTTACTAAACCATACCAAAATTAAAGAGGTACTTAGGGTAACCTCTTTAATTTTACTCCAAAAATAAATTCTCGTTTATCTCTTTATGGTTTTTTAAGTTAACCCGATGAAAATCAAAAAAGCCTTTGTTTCCTCCAAACCACTCTAGAACTTCGGCTTTATCCAATTTCGTATTCTTCTCCATTTCGCAATATGATTGGTAAGTAGCATATGGATAATTTTCCTCATAGGCTTTGTTTCCAGGTTAAAAGGTCCTAAACTTTCCAATACCATAGTCATTAAAGCATCACTATCGGGAGTAGTGCAGTGGCCTGCCAGAGAACGAGGCAGCGACCAGCCTTGCAGGGAGGAGATTTCTGCTGGCTTGATTTTTCTTTGCTTTGTTTCTTTTTATCTAACCTGCCCTGAAGTAAAGCAACTCAGGGGAAAAAGAAATGAAGAGGCTAAAAGATCTTTTGCCGAACAATAGCAAAATTTTCACCTTCCAATTAAGTTAGCCCAATTTTATTTAACTTATTGTAATATTCAGGTTGATGGTTATTAAAGTAATCCAATCAAACTTAATTGATCCGCTAAGGTGTTCAGGGAGTACTTGATGAGAAAACGAGTCAAAAAAATCAAGGCGGTCAAACCTTATTTATTATGAGGGGTTTACTAAAACCTAATGCCAACCCTTCACCTCACTACTCCTCCGATTTCCCGACTCATCTACCCAATAGATATACCAAAGTTTGGCATCTGAAGGTACAGTGACCTTGCCTTTCGCTTTATCAAGTGGTATCAAATCCCATTTTCTTTCAGGACTACGTTTGGTATCGGCAGTGTAAGCCAGGTAAACCTCTTCCGAAGCATGGGAAATGGAATACTTCGCCTTATCCCCTTTTTCCTTTAATTTAATTGAACTAATAAATTTGGACTTGTTTTCTAATGTAGTACTGATAAATCGGTAAATCTCACCGGGTGCTGCGCCATGAAGGTGGCTGTGTTTCATTTCATGGATTAGCGTAAACTGTGTATGCTTGGCCAGATTGGCTGTTTTTTGCCAGTTTTCAACGAAATAAGCAAAATCATTGGTGCCGTTAACAAATAGCATAGATGCTGCTGCATTTCCCACATAACTGGAAGGGTCCCAAAGTTTTACCCAACGTTCGGTTTCAGCGACCCCAAGGGAATCAAATTGTTTGTCCCAGGCACTGCCTTCTTGTAAAAAGCCACAGCCATATACAGGCACTGCCGCAGCAAAGCGCTGGTCCACTCCTGCTACCAGATTAGTCAGGTACCCACCCCAACTAATACCTGTAATGGCTGTCCTTTTGGAATCTACATCAGGAAAAGACCGGATAAGAGAATGTGCGCGGATAATATTGGATACTGAATGGTATTGCCATTGTTCCGTAAAATCTTCACCTAGCTTATAAAACTTGTAAACGTCGTTCTGTTTGGGGCCGCCAGTTTCCATGGGGCTGCGCTTCGAACCCCATGGATTGTCTTGTTGATCTGTGGGCAAAGGCTGGTCTCCACCAAGATCCATGGCGATGGCCGCATAGCCTCTTTCAGCCCATTCCAGTGCCCAAATTCGAAAAGCCGTTCCTCCCCCACCGTGCACCAGTACAATTCCCGGAAAGTCCCCAGATCCTACATTCTCCGCTTCAATTGTAGCCGGACTGGCATAGTAAGCAAATACTTGGGTCACCTGGCCTTCATATTCCTCACCGGTATAGGTCAAGGACCAAACAGAATCCGATTGGTCCAACCATTCAAAGTCGGGCGCTTGGGATAATACCTTTAAATCCCAGGGAATTTCTCCCTCCAGTGCCGGAGGCAGAGAAAGTCCCGTTTGTGCCATAACAAGCCCTTGTAAAAAAATTAGCGCTAACCCTATTAAAATAGTTTTTTTCATGCCGATGGTTTTTGGAATATTTTGTTCCAAAATAAGAATAATATTGCTGAAATCATGAAGAACCTAAATTCCGCACCCTATTTATTTAATTAATTAGTTTTTATAGCGATAAAACCTTCCAGGTTTAAATTGCCGAATTTTAACATCAGACTGATTTTCAACAAAACCTGGAAGGTTTGTGGATTTAAGGAAGAATTATTATGGGTTTTTCCACTCCTACAAAGTTTAATTTTAAAATATTAACCAATGATAAATAGAAAGATTTTTTCGTTTTCATTCAAAACGATATCTTTAGAAAAGGAACAGCGATGAAGAATTGATTGAATTAAGTAAACATTGAAATAACATGGCGATTTTTAGACAATTCACAGCGAATAGCATTTCTATGAAACCCTACCCTTTCTGGAAGGAATTGGCTATGGAGGCTTATTTTTTGGAGAATGAGGATATTTTAAAGTTGGATGAGCAAAATTTCTCAGAAGTAGAAGTCTTGGATGCAGAAATAGCTTTAAAAAGTGGAAGAAAAACAGGAGACGGACGAATAGATATTCTTGCTAAATACGGTGGAGAGTATTTGGGAATTGTGGAAATCAAATTGAATGAAATCGATGAGTTAAGTCTTAATCAACTTGAAGATTACCTTTCGGTTCGTGCCCAGATATTGAATTTGGGAGAATACTGGCAGGAAGATGCAGAACCAAAATGGGTTGGGCTTCTTGTGGGATCTTCTATAAGTGCCGGGCTACAGGAGCGTTTATCCCAAGGTTATCAATTTCATAGAATCCCAATAGCTGGAATGACAGTTAAGCGATTTCGCAGTGAAAAAAATGAGGTTTTTGTGATTTCAGATACCTATTTCAATTTTTCTTACTCTAACAAGGATTTTTCAAAATTCATTTTCAACGGAAAAGAATATAATAAAGGCAGGCTTGTGAATGCAGTGGTTAGAGCGCATGTAGAAAGGAATCCTAAAATCACTTATTCAGAATTAAAACATGATTTCCCTGATTATATTCAAGGAAGCTTCGGAGTAGTGGATTTGACGAGTAATGCTGAAGATATATATCAACGTTGGGGGCATAAGAGACATTATATTAAGGAAGATGAGGTGATCCAGCTTCAGGATCAGGCTATTTCAACCTGTAACCAATGGCATCTTGAAAATATCAAGTCATTCATAAAACAGGCCGAGAAATTAGAATGGAGGATAGAGTTAAAATAAGTTATCTCGGAGTCTAAAATTTCGATAAGTGATTTTGTCAGTATTGTTGCAGAAAAAAATGGCAACAATACCGCCAAAATCGTGTTGTTCTCATTGTTTTACCATGGCCTGACGGCCATGGCTATAAATATTTCACCCCTTTAGGGTGTTTTGGATTTAAAAGCTTCACAATTATCATCATCATAGGGAATTAAATTAAACTATAAAGAATTAGATGGAATTCTAAGACATTGGGAAAAATGTAACGTAAGACAGCTAACTTGAATTTACTATATTTTTTTTCCGGCCTTATGCAAATTAGTAAAATGGATTGCTCAATGGCGTTAAGAACAAAAAAACTGTCTGACGCCTTTTCGGCGGAGTTTTTTTTTGTTTAGCCAGTGAGTATTCATTTTGCGTTAAGATTTACATACAGCCTTGACTTTTTTGGTTCGTTTTTGTGTCAAGACAAAAATGAACAAGAAGAGATAAGGATAACCAGTAGCTTAAACTTTTAAAGCATATTAGGCGGTTAATTTATACCTATTATTTTATGAGTTAGATGAAATTCTAAGACATGCGCAATACCTATTATCCTACAATCTTTCCCCAATTAAACCTCTAATACAACCCCGCCCTAAGGTAATTTGTAAAAGGTTGTTGTTGCAATAGCTCTGAATACGAGAGATAATCAATATAGGCCATGTAGATTTCCTTTTTTATGCGGGCAACCATACTTTTTGATTTGATCAAACTTCCTCTTAGTTTGATCATGGTAATGGGATTACTGTCTTCTATTTTTTGAAGATTGGAGGCTAGCGCTGGAATATTTAAACTGTCCAAGCGATTTTGTAAGTTATTGTAGCGTATGGATAAGTTTTGCAAATTTTTCTTTACCATTTCCACCCCAACTTGTTGTTCAGTTTTTGCTACCAATAGATCGTTTTCTGCCTCTATGATTTCCAGCTTTCTTTTGGTCATATTGTCTTTATTGGGATTGGTAATAGGAATGGCTATCCCAACCCCTATACTCCATGGCTTTCTTTCCTGTTCTATGCGGTAGCCCTGGTACTGGGCTTTTACATAGCCTATGTTGATATTTGATTTGTCTAGTTTCCATTCCGATAAGGCCAAATCAATTTTCTTCTGTCGATAGGCCAATTCGCCTACTCTACTAAAGATGGGTTTGCTGCTAACCAAATACTGAATTTGCTCAATGGGGATTAACTCACTGAGTGTCCAGGAAATAGTCTGATTTCTAGCCAAAGGATACAGTGCTTCGATATTGCTTCGCTGTGCATCTTCTCCAAAGGTTAACTCTTCTAACTCCACCATTTTTTCTATCTGCTCAATTTTTAGATCCGCATAATCATTGGCATCAAAATAACTCGAAAACTTCTGAGCTGCTAAAATATCAATTGAGGTTTTTATTATTTCTTGTTCTTCCTTTTTTAACTTTTTTAATTCGTCCAGGTAGGCCCAATTGATGATCGTTTCATAATGGATCTTCATGACTTCTTTTAATTCACGCTGCCGATCCAGTTGTAATAGCTGCTGGTAATTTTTAAAATATTCGTTGTTGCGTTTCACTTCCCAGGGGTTGGCAGGGTTTAACCTTACGGTATAATCCTGACGGTCATTGTCGAGCTGATTGCTTTCGGTGCGAAACTCCAGGCCACGAATTAAGGAGAGTTTATAAGGGTTTTCGTCCAAAAAATCATCCTGGGTGTCAAATACCTTCACGGCAGATGACTGTAAGGCCGATTGTAGAAAATCTTCCATGGTCAACTGGGCATAGCCCATAAAAGGCAAGAACAGGAAACAACTAATAATTAATATCCGCATGGCTTATCGTATCAAAACTTTTTCCCCATTAGAAAATGTGTTTTCAGCAGGGATCTCAATAAACACTTGTTGGCCAAAGGCTTGATTGGCCGTAGACTTTTGCAGGATTTCAGGCAATTTACTGACCGAACCATAGCCAATTATCTCCCCCTGAACGGAGTTTCTAAGCTGGTCATAAGAGGAGACGCCGACGATTTTCCCAATATTAAACTGAGTGGATTTCTTTCCTATAAGGTAAGCTACTACGGTGGTCGGATGTAAGGGATTTATCTCCAATAGAGAGCTAAAGGACTCCACTTGTTCTCCAGCTTTTACATAAACATTTTTTACTACCCCAGAAGCAGTAGCATATTTATTCAAGTTGCTCTTTTGGGTTTCTAACAGCTTCAATTCACTTTCCCAAAGGTTAATTTGATTTTCAAGCAACTGCAACTCGGTGGTGCTTTCCTGCTTTACATCCTCAATTTTAATGTTTAAAGCTTCGATATGCTTTTGCTTTTGTTGTTGCAGTGACCTAATTCTGAAAGCCATGGGAGAACTGGCATCAGCCGATGCTTCAATGGAAAATTCTTTTGTAATTCCTTCATTCATCTTCATCTCACTTTCCATTTCAAGAATCTTTGCATCAAGCTCTTCGATATCGATTCCCACCTGGGCTTTGATATAGGATATCTCAGCATTGACAAGCTTTGCTTTTTCCGCTCGTTCTGATTTACGAATGGTTATCTGGTTCCTGAGTTTGGTGATGTCAATTTCCAATTCATCGCTGGTAAGTTCCACCAAAAGCTCTCCAGCCTTCACCTCCATCCCAGGTACAATGTGAATGGCCTTCACCAAAGCTGCTTTTTCTATTTTTACCTTGTATTCAGCCGTTTGGGCGATTCCGACGGAGGACTCCCCGCTCCCTTTAAAATACCTTCCACTGATAAACAACATCGCAACCAGCATTATTGCTATCAATACATAAAACCAATTCAAATTTTTAGCCATTAGTCTGGAAGGTTTTCGTTAGAAGACAACTTAATTTGTGATATACCTTCGATTGCTTTGATGTCATTAATGAAATCATCTTTTAATACACCATTATTTAAGGTTATTGCATATTGATACCGGGTTGCCATTTCTTTATTGACTTGTATGGTCAACATGCGAAAGCCCTGACAATGGTTTTCAAAAAGCCCGGTAATGCTTTTGAGCTTATCGCTATCCTCTATGGTAAAATGCAATTGATTGTGGTACTTGAAACTTCGGAAGGGTGAGGCGTGAAGCAGTAAAGCCACCAGGCAAAAAAGAATAGCCCCAACAAAAGAGATGGTGAAGCCATAAACCCCAATGGCCAAACCGGTACTTAAAGCAGCGAACAGGAACAATACATCCCTTGGATCATCGATGCGGGTACGAAAGCGAATGATGGCCATCGCGCCAAAAACCCCTAAGCCTCGGGCCAGACTGTCTCCTATTGCCATCATCACCAAAGAGGTTACGAGGGCTCCTAAAATCAATGACTGGAAAAAGTTTTTAGGATAAACATCACCCGTAAATGTGAGTTTATGGGTGATAGCGATCAAGGAAGACAAGACAAATGCCCATATAAAAGAGTAGGTAATGTTTACCAATTGTGGGTATTCATAAACCGGTTGATCAGGAAATAATTCAAACATATTTTCAGTTGATTAATTATTGGTTTGGCCAGGTGTCGGGTTTTCCATTGCTGCCCAAGTAGTACCACCATCTATGGTTCTTCCCCAGGATATATCTTTTTCCTGGGCCTCGAAAGTATAGGTATCTATGGTTCGTCCATCGATATAGAATAAGCCAATGTCTTCCCCATCTGCACTCAAACTGAAATTAAGATGCAGCACACCTTCATCGGTTGATCCATCGGCCCAAAGCACCAGGTATCCACCAGCGGGAATAGTGGTGGCATCAGCATCATCAGAGGAAATTTTATCCGCAAATGGGTGCTCTTTATTGTCTGAAAGATACATTCCTGCAATGTTTACAGCAGTAGTTCCAGTATTGTGAATTTCTATCCAATCGTCAAACTCTTCTTCCCCACTATCGGTATCTGGACAGCAAGTGGTATTGCTGGCCATAAACTCGTTGATGACGAGTTGTGGTAAAGGATCTGTATTTAATAAGTAGTCTTCCAAGTTTTCCGGTGCAGTTGCTGGCTTAAAGGTCGAAAGCCCATTGCTACCCACTGCTTCAACATAATAGGCCACCGTTCCTACAGTACTCATTCCTGGGATAGTTCCGGTATAAGCAGTTCCACTTTTGTACGACATGGTAACTTCTGAAAAGGCACCACCATTGAATTGGTAAAACAAGCTTACGGAGGCAACACCAGCAGTTGAAATCAGTTCGGCGGTTACAATTACCTCCTCATTCAGTGCCGGAACGGAGGGAGTACGTGATAGGGAATTAATGGCAGGAGCGCTATCGTCCCCATTGGACTCCCCTTGGGAGGTAGTACCAGTAATTTCCCAAAAATCGGAACCGTCAGGAAATCTTGAGTAGGACTGTCCATTGTCAAGGTTTGGGTAGGCAATATTGTCGATAAGTGTACCAGCTGCGCTCTCCAATGAAATGACTTCCCCATCTCCCGACAGTTTAAAATTGGTATTAAGTCCTGATCCTAAATCATTGCAAAGCAGCACGAGAAAGCCAGAACCGGGAATGGTAGTACCAGCAGGAAGGCTGTAAGCATTGCTTTCATCGGAAATGACATAGCCCCCTATATCCTGACTGCTTGCTAATGCATTGTACAGTTCGATCCAATCTTCACCGGAAGCAAATATTTCATTGATAAAAATACCTTTAGCTTGGGGGACTATTTCTTCCTCTTCCTCACATGCAGCGGTAAATAGCAGGCCAAATAAGAGACATGAAAAAGGATTGAAATTCCTTTTTCTAAAGGGTGCAAATTTTCTAAATAGTGCCATAAAATGCTTTTTTCAATATCAGGTGATTAAGAGAACAACCTATTGTCTCAATTTTAAGATTAGACGAGATACCGCTATAAATCCCTCGCTGTAGATCAAAAATAATTTCAATTATTAGGTTGAAGGGTGTGTTTATGAACCATTCTGGTTTCTTTTTGATTAACCATTTTAGGTTATATGTGTTAGTATTCTGATACTTGGGGGTAATAATTGATAGGTGATCCTGATTGGAAAAAAAACTAAAATTATTCACCTATTTCCTTAAAAATATGAGAAGTTAGGATTTACTTAATACCAAGGAATTTTATTTTTGTGTAATAAATCACCTATCGTATTTACAGAAGATCATTCTTTGAATTTTAGAAATTACAGCTTATTACTTCACTGTATTCATCTAAAAATTAAGTTTTCTTACTCAAAAGATTTTTTCGTTTTCAATCAAAACGATATATTTAGAAAAGGAATTGTACCTGAAATTTTTCTTATGAATAAAAGGCCGAGTTAAAGAGGTTTTTGTACCCTGACTATCGTGAAAGGGTGATTAAAATATTCAATACAAATTTCGCCACTAAGTGTTTTAAAATTTAAATCCATCCTAATAAAAAATTAAAATTCAAATATCAATAATAAGTATTGGCAATACAACTCATGTAGTTGCTATCAAATTATTTGATAAAATTGAACCAAATTGTAAACCTTAAGGTTGACACTATGAGAATTGTTAGTATATTTGAGCATAGAAAGAATTGTCTCTACGCAGTATTGTATGAAGACAACGACTTTGATGCGCTGGAAATACTACAGGAACAATGGTCTGATCCAGAGGAATTACGAAAAGTATTCAAACAATTTAATAAGGATTATGAAGCCTTTTATGGTAAAACAAAAATTAGCCTAATCGTAGAAAAAGCAATTGAGGATGCTGACCTTCTATTTGAAAAGTTATTTGAATTGGCCGAAGATGAATCAGGAAAAAATCTAAACGAATTTTTCAAACCCCTTTACAATAAGGAAGCTGGGAATCTATATGATTTACAGCAACTAAAAGGGTATGGAATGCTTTGGAATTCATTTTTGAGGATTTATGCCATTCGATATGGGAAATCTTATGTGATTACAGGTGGTGCCATTAAGTTGACCGAAAAAATGAATGATAGGTCTCATACTAAAACCGAGTTATATAAATTGAATTTGGTGAGAGACTACCTAAAAGAATTTGGAGAAGAAGCAGAGTTCGTTTTTTTAGATATATAAAGTTATGAACAAGACAGAAGAAAAATTAAAATCCCAGGCAGCTAAAAGCCCTGCTTCCAACTGGAAGGAGAAAGTTGCTTTTAGAAAAGAAAATAAAGCTTGGCTCAAGAAGTCAACAAGGGTTGCATTGCGTGTGTTAGATGCGCTGGAGGAAAAAGGGTGGAGCCAATCTGATTTGGCAAGAGAATTGGGAGTTACCAGACAGCAAGTAAGCAAACTAGTAAAAGGGCAAAGTGATTTTAAACTTTCTACTGTTTCCCAGTTGGAGAAAGTTTTAAATATCCAATTACAAGTGATATTATTGGATAATGAGGAAGTGATGACAGAGGAATTGATTCAAGAAAGACTTAACGAAGAAATTATTGATTATCATCGTAAATGGGCCTATACCCAACAATATTTAAAATTAAAAAATAAAAGTACCAATCCTCAAGTGGTGATGGCTATAGATGTACCCTTAGAGAAAGATTTCCCAATGGCAGGATGAAAGCAAAATTTTCACCATTACAATTACTGGACTTCAAGCTTTTGGAGTCACACTTTGAATTTCTTGCACCTGAATCTAGTGATATTGACCACAAAAAATTGTTTTTTTCATATCCTGTTGAAATAGATTTTGATATAAATTCTACAGAGGATAATAAAGAAATCCAGTTGATTACCAGAATTAAAGTAAATGCAGACGAGGAGTATAAACTCCGGGGCTATAAAATTTTAGTAGAAGGTGGTGGAACTTTTAGCATTAACGAATCCGAGAAAATGGATGAAGGATTGAAGACTAATTTATTGAAGTTTTCTCCCTTGAACATGATGATTAATAATCTTCGAAATATAATGTATCAAATTACTAACTTAGGGCCGCTGGGTGGGTATTTATTGCCTCCAATAGATATATCGAAACTACTTCAGGACAAAATTGAAGAGCAGGAAGCCAATTAAGTCATCCGTTTGGGTTTTGATAAAATTTCAGTCAAACCAATTTCCGATTCATCTCAATAATCATCTCCCTAATCCTTATATCCGACGCATAAACCACTCCCTGCTGATTCATAAAGGTAGTTTCAGGAGAATTTAGGTGTAAATTTTCTCTTTTACCATTGGTTACAGGAAATGCCAATTCTTCAAAAATCAACCGTGTGGCTGCAAAATCCCAAATGCTGCCCCCTCCTTTTTCCTTTCTTGGGAATTTAAAATAGCAGGCATTACTATGGGACAAAACGGACATGGCATTCCGCACTGCTCCATAACCAACATGGTAAAACACATTGGTATAATTCTGACCTTCTGCCCATTGTTGTGTCCTGTCTTTTAGTTCTTTAAAATAACTCGCGCCCTGCATGCTTCTGTCCATGTAGACATGTAATGAATCATCATCGGCAGGGTTGGTAAGGCTAAAAGATTCACCATTTAGAGAAATGCCTTCCCCTTTGACAGCACTGTAACATAAATCCTCATCAGGTATATAGACAGCTCCGACCACAGGATCTCCAGATCGAGAAATAAGGGCAATGGAAACCGCATAACCCGGACGCTGCTCGGTAAAAGGCAAAGTGCCATCCAAGGGGTCAATGCACCAGAAATAATCATTAATTAAGCGGGATTCATCATCTGCAGCTTCCTCTGTGAGTAAACCCAGATCATGCTTGGCTATACTGGGAGCCAAATGTTTTAATATAATGGCCTGGGCCTTGAAATCAACTTCGGTCACTACCTGAGAAGCCTTGGAATACCCTCCCTTCTTTCTTTGTTGACTGTAAGCTTGATCTACCTGGGATTGAATCAATTTCCCGGCTTCTATGCTTGCGTTTATGGCGCTTTGGCAAAGTGTGGTTAGGCTGTTTTTGTTGAGCATTTATACGTAATTTAATTCTTTCAATACGGACTGAGTAAGTCTCTTGCTGTACCCATGCATCTTCCAGTGACCATCACTCCATCCATCGAGGAAGCGGTAAAGGTCCGCCCATGCATATTTATAAAGTGCCGACCATTCTTGTTTAACCAATTGGAAATCAATTGGGTTAGCCATCGCTAATTCAAGTTCATTAAAATAATGTCTTAACAGCTCCTCCTCGTAGTGTTGGCAGTCTTCCTCTGCAAAACAACTGCTAATAAAGTAAGCTACATCCTTTATGCCACATCCTCTGCCCACATATTGAAAATCCACAGCTGCCACCTGATTTTCGGAACCAAAACAGAAATTCGCCACCTTGGCATCTCCGTGTAACAAGGTCTGAAACTTGGCTTCATTAAGCCTCCGATCAATGGCTGAAGCCATCTGCTTTAGGGATTTGTTTTTCATTTTTGCCAACTCATCTGGCCTTGTATCCAGGTACCAATAACTGCCTATTTCCCAAAGTCCATTTGATTGAACCTGCATAAATTTCCCATGGAAATGTGCCAGCCAGGTCAAGCAATTTTTGGCAGCCGAAATTGAAACGGTTTCTGGCGTTAGTCGGATAGGAAAACCTGAAACATTGAGGTCTTCCATTATAAGCAATCGCATGCTTCCTTCAGCTTCCGCATGTAGCAGTTGTGGCACACGGCAATTCGGATTGGTTAAAGGAGCATAATGTTGGTACCAGTAACTTTCCACTGCATAGGATCTGACTTTTCGCTGATGGGACAAATCCGTATTCCACCCTCTGGGATGCTTGCCGGATTCGGGAAGTAAAATATGCTTCACAATAACGGACCTGTGCTTCCCTCCTTCTAATGTATAGCGTTTAATGGTGCCATAACCACTCCATAAGGTTTGCACATGTGCAGCATTTTCAATGGCTTTGGCTTCTGTACATTGGAGGATTTGGTATTCGATTGAAGGCATGGACTGTATAGGATTTTAAATTTATGGAGTTGTTGTACTTTTGAAAAATGAGCGAGCTGTCTTCTACTAGATTAACATAGGCTATGGAAAACCAAATTACCGAAATTTTCTTCTTATAGGCGAATTCTGTTTGGAATTATACATGTCTGGTATATTCTCTTCATACGGACACAAATCCCTCCTTTAAGGAGGAAAAAGGGATTTTCGTAAATGGCTATCTTATGCTTATTTCCTATTATTCATCGGGCTGATAAAGTTAGCAAGTAGACCGCATCCGCTAAATATAACGTGCACAAATCCCCCTTAAGGGGGCAGGGGGATTTTTTTCAATTAAATCACTAATAAAATAGCCGGAGGATTTTCCAACAAAATAGAGTTGTCAATGCATTTTAACAAGGTGAAATCCACTACTGGAACGACTAAAATCTCCATCCCCCATAAAAGATTGTATAAAAATGGCAAGACTGATGCCGATTTTTAGGTTCAGTAAGGTTAAATTACCCCTTCAAAATGCTAACAACCTTTTAAAGACTAAACAAACCATGTCCCGCTTACAAAGATTACCCAAATTAGTTTATACGAATTTTTCCACTTGCTATAGGCATTGGAATTACATCATCTTCATCGTTTTACTAATCAGCTTTTCTTGTGAAAATAAGCAAGATAAATTGCCTGCTGGTGACCTAGATAATGGTGGATTAATCATTCCGGGGGGATTTGAAGCCTTGGTGGTCATCGACAGTGTGGGGCCAACGCGTCATATCACAGTCAACGACAATGGGGACATTTATGCTAAACTTCGCTTTTCCAGGGACAAACAGGGAGGCACCATTGGACTTCGAGACCTCGATGGGGATGGAAAAGCAGATTCCGTAGTCCGCTTCGGTGACTATGAAAGTGTAGGCGGTTCTGCTGTCGGGGTTACCATACATAATGGCTATCTTTATACCAGTACTGTAAATCAGGTTTTAAGAAATAAACTAAGTCCTGGGGAATTAGTACCCAGCAGCAGAACGGAAATTATTCTCACAGATACGCATCCCAATGTTGCCAGAAATTGGCACACCACTAAACCTGCAGCTTTTGACGGGAAAGGAAATATGTATATCCCATTCGGGTCTCCTTCTGATGCAGGACAAGATATTGAGGTATATGGACCAACGGGTACTCCTGAAGGAAAGGGCTTGGACCCCAGTCCGGAACGCGAGATGAATGCAGGCGTCTGGAAGTTTGACGCTAATAAGGAGGGGCAATTCCAATCAGACGGTGTTAAATATGCCACCGGCCTACGTAGCATTGTCGGCATGACCTGGAGTCCACTGGATGACCAACTTTATGGAGTAGTCAATGGAATAGACAATTTTCACACCCTCTATCCAAAGCTTTATTCCTCCTGGCAGGCAGCAGTACTACCATCTGAAAAATTGGTGAAAATAACCGATGGAGCTGATTTTGGTTGGCCATACGCCTATTATGATCAGTTACAAGCCAAAAATGTCTTATCGCCCGGATACGGTGGTGATGGCAAGATCATCGGCAGAGCAGCCGATTTTGATAATCCAGTGGTTGGGTTTCCTGGTCATTGGGCCCCAATGGATTTGCATTTTTACCAAGGAAGCCAATTTCCAGAAAGATACAAGCAAGGTGTATTCATTGCTTTTCACGGTTCCACGGATCGATCTCCCTATCCACAAGCTGGATTCATCGTCTGCTTTGTTCCTTTAGAGGATGGGATAGCTGGTGATTGGGAAGTCTTTGCAGATGGGTTTGCCGGAATAGATACAGTAGAAAACACTGGTGATGCCAAGTACAGGCCTATGGGATTGGCCGAAGGCCCAGATGGCTCCCTTTATATATCCGATTCAAACAAAGGAAAAATTTGGAGGGTCATGTACAAGGGGAACAAAAAGGTATTTGGAGAAAAGCAATTGGATGAAATGAACCAATTGACCACGAACAAAACCTATATCAAAACACCGGTAGAGGGAGTTGACAATTTGGATAAAGGCTCATTGCTTGAAGGAGGAATCCTTTACAATACTTATTGTGCTACCTGCCATCAAAGAAATGGGCAAGGAGACAACAACAGGTTTCCTCCCCTAGCCCAATCTGAGCGCGTTGTTGGGGATCCTGAAATACTTGTTGAATCAATTCTAAACGGCATTCAAGGCGAGATTACTGTTCGGGGAAAAGCATTCAATGGGTATATGCCACCACACGCCAATATCCTGGATGATCTTGCGGTAGCTTCTATAACCACTTATATTCGAAGCAGGTGGGGAAATAAAGCCAGTGCCATCACTCCAAGTGAAGTGACCAAAATCAGGGCAAAAGTGGTAAAGTAACCTAGAAAACCCTCCTCAATCGTAATATTATTGATTTACAAGTTGTTCATGCTATTTAACTGTAATATGAAAGATATCATCTTAAAAAAGGCCAAAAAACAAAGAGGCTTGTTAACCTATGGAATGATACTCTGTATCCCCCTTCTATTAGGGAATGGAAGCTGTTCCGAAAAGCAGGATATCTATTCCAATTGGGGAATTTACAAAGCAGACGGGGAAAGCACTAGCTATTCTCCTCTTGATCAAATCAACAAGGAAAACGTATCTAAACTTGCTCTGGCATGGGTTTTTGAACCGAATGATACCATTGCAGGGGCCAGACCACAAAATAGCGAAAGCAACCCGATTATTATTGAAGATGTACTATACACCACCTCTGCCCGCGGACGGCTATTCGCAGTAGATGCAGGAACAGGCGCATTGAAGTGGAGTTTTGACCCTTTTAACGGGGAACGAGGAGGTGGAATCAAACGGGGAGTAACGTACTGGGAGGACGGTTTGGACAAACGCATTCTGTTTACCGGGGGCGATAAACTTTTTGCCATTGATGCATCCACCGGAATGCCAATCCCTGAATTTGGAAACGTAGGTAAGGTGGACTTAAACGAAGGCATGCGTGGCGATCCAGATAAAATCTCGGTAATACCCACTTCACCAGGAATTATTTTCGAAGATTTGTTGATTTTGGGTACAGAGGTTTCCGAGCTTTATGGTGCAGAACCAGGTCACATAAGGGCTTATAATGTGCGTACAGGAGAATTAACCTGGACTTTCCACACTATCCCTTTGCCAGGCGAAGTGGGTTATGAATCATGGCCAAAGGATGCATGGAAGTATGCTGGAGGTGCCAACAGTTGGGGAGGATTTAGTTTGGATGCATCTCGGGGAGTGGTCTATTTTTCTACAGGATCCCCTGCCTACGATTATTATGGTGCAGACCGCAAAGGAATGAACCTATTTGGCAACTCTGTAGTAGCGGTGAATGCCCGAACCGGAGCGTACATCTGGCACTTTCAAACTGTACATCACGACCTATGGGATTATGATTTGCCTGCGCCACCAAACCTGGTTACGGTAGAACACGAAGGTCGAAAAATTGATGCTGTAGCCCAAACTTCCAAAGTAGGATTTATTTATTTATTGGATAGAGAAACGGGGGAACCATTGTTTCCCATTGAAGAAAGACCTGTTCCCCCCTCGGATATACCTGGCGAAGAGGCTTGGCCAACCCAGCCTTTTCCGCTAAAACCCGCTCCCTATGCCAGGCAATATTTAGACGAATCTGACCTAGCACATTACTCTCCTGAATCTCGGGATTCTCTGATACAGGTATTTCGCTCTCTTCGCTATGAAGGGATTTTCACTCCGCCTTCCGTAAAGGGAACCTTGCAGTTTCCCGGTTCACGCGGAGGATCAAGCTGGGGAGGTGCTGCCTTCGATGCGGCTACTGGTCTCCTTTATGTGAGGTCAAATGATTCACCAGAAATCATGCGCATGAAAAAAGTGGAGCCTGAAAATGCCATCACCAACCTATCCGTTTTCAAACAGGGAGAGTCGATCTATTCCACTTATTGTGTTAGCTGTCATGGGCGGGACAAAAATGGAGACGAACAGGGTAATCCTTCCCTGGTTGGATTAAAAGGCAGAATTAGTGAAGGAGATGTGCTAACCAAAATTAAACAAGGAGGAGGTAAAATGCCAAGCTTTTCCAGTGTCATTAATGACAAAGCAAAGGAAGAAGCTATTCTGGCCTACCTCTTCGAGAATAAAAGTATAGGAAGCCCGCAGCAGGAAAAATCTTTGTTGGATGAAATCAATAACAATCAAAATGCATCTATAGAGACCCAAGCCGTAGAAGGACTAAATCGATACCTGAACCTTACCGCTTATGGATATTTCAGGGACTCAAAAGGAAGACCGGGAATTAAACCTCCCTGGAGTTTGCTTCATGCTATCAATTTAAATACAGGTGAATATGCCTGGAGCGTGCCATTAGGAAATAAGCCTGAGTTGCAGGAAGGGATGCAGGAGACTGGCGATACGGGTTCCGCCGGACCCACGGTTACCGCAGGCGGACTGGTTTTTATAGCTGGCACTCGAGACAATAAATTTAGGGCCTTTGACAAGGATACAGGAGAAAAGCACTGGGAAATTGATTTACCGGGATTTGCCAATGCCAACCCAAGTACCTATAAAGTAAATGGCAAGCAATACATAGTACTTTCTGTGGGAGGGAATTCGGAAAATACGGCCGGATCGGTAATGGCGTTTTCATTGCCGGATTAATGCCCCTCAATAAACCTTTGTAGGCCTATCCGTTTAATTGAAATTAAAGGGTTACAAAGTAAATTGGGTGGTATTTTTGCTTTTTTTTCTGCAAGAATACCACCCAATTCTCTATCTCAATAGGTTTCAAGACTTTTAAAGAAATTGTAGTGTAGGGATAAAAAGTTTATTGGTTTTCTACTAGAAAAAACTTTCACTCCGGTACATAAATAATTTCACCATTGTCTAATTCATAGGCTGTTCCTACTCTTTTGCCTTTATTTCCCTCACTCTTGGAATCCTTATTGGACTTGTAGCGGGTGATCTCCTCCCCTTTTTTGGTGATAATTTCCATGTTCTCTTTTCCCGGGTTTTTTACCATAGTAAAATCTTCCTGTGTAAATATTTCGGACATATTAAAGCGAGTAACCAAGGCCACCATCAGTGCTACAGCAAATACCATGGCAACGTCAAAAAGGTTGGCGACCAAGGAAACGAGATCATCGCCTGCTTTTTGATTTAAAAAACTATTTCTTCTCTGTCTCATTCTCTTCTGTGATTAGATCTGAAATATAAATGAGTTGGGATAGGTCTTTGGCAAACCAACGCTGTTTCACTTCAGTTAGCAGAAAGCCAATAGCCCCTACGATTAGTCCTACAACTGTTGTAGAAAAAGCTACTTGCATGTTTTCTGCCATGGAGGCAATATCACCGGAAGCCAAACCTACCAAAGCAGGTCCCATAGGTATTAATGTCCCCATTAAACCTAATACAGGTCCCAACTTGGACATGGTCTTTGTTGTCCACAATTGTTTGGTCATCTCCAACTCAAAATCTGCTAAGGTTTTTTCACGGTTTACCGCAGAATGCCTTGAGGCAAGCAGGTTTTTTAAATAGACAAATTGACGTAATTTACCTTCAGGAATGACTTTCCCCTCAAGACTTGTAGTCGCTACTTCATTGATAAAAGGAGTCAATGTATTAAAGGCCTTTAATCGAGCAACATAGTCTCCATAAAATCCACCGAGGGCAAGCAAGGATTTTAAAAACAAAAAGAGCAAAACGACGATTACCGGAAGCATGAGTCCGGTAGAAATCCAGTACAATAGTTTATTTAGTATTTCCATTTATTTTTTATTTGTTCTCCTAAACGGGACCATATCCAGCCCAGAAAGACCATTAAAGTGGCCGAGGCTAAAACGATCAGAAAGGAAGTTAAATCATAATTGTTTTGTTGGGGTTTATAAGGCAAATCCTGGCAGAATATGGTGATGATGATGCTGCCGAGAATTTGCCCAAAGCTTAAGATATAGCGCAATTCCAACCTAAGATAATGCTCAGGAAGAATGGATTTTATTGTAATAGGAACCGCTATAAAACAAGCTATCAAACCAAGGGAGAAATAGATGGCCAATGTTTCAAAGTCAATTCCTGAAAAGAAATAGAAACTGACCATTTGGGTATGCAACACCGCTGAAATCCAAAAAAGACCGGGAAAATAGCTTGCATATTTTAGGTATCTGTTTACCGGCTGACCAAAATGTCTTTTTAATATCGATAAGTCGATGCCGATAAACAGCAACGATTCCATTACCTGAATAACTGCTAAATTCTGCATAATTATAGGGTTTTGCATCCATGTATTCAATTGCTCTTTACTTTGGGCAACCGTCCATGGGTACAGGAGATAAGCAATTAATCCTATAGCAAATGCCACAAGCAAAATCCCTGGTGTTTTCCATTGACTAATCTGAAATAGGACGTTTAGCAAAGCCAATGCAAAAAGCAACTGAAGGACTAAATCCATTTTAATCTTGTTTTCTTCTTTTGATAATCAATGCCATAAATACCAGGAATATTAGTCCAATAAGTCCGTATACAATTAAGGTTCTGTCTTCATTTAAGGATTCTTCTTCTGCACGTTCAGCGATTGTTTCTTTTTCCATTACCATTCCCTCTTCCATCTCCTGAGCTGTTTTCACCGATTGTAGAGCGGCTTCATATTCAGCCGTGTCTTCTTTCGAAAGGCTTTCTGTGATGAAGGCCTGTAAGGCTTCATTATTACATACAAATCCACTGCATCCGGCTTTGTATTCGCTGATCAACTCGGTATGGAGCCTAATGAGTGATTCAAGTTGCTCTTCGGAAGCATTCCAATATCCTTTTCGAATGGTTTCTAGCATCACAGCCGTCATTTCTTGTAAAGCATAGGGGTTTTCACGTTCAAAAAAGTCTTGTACGTTCAATTCCAACTCGTCCTTGATATATACGTCATGAAGATTGTTCCAAAGGGCATCGTCAACGTCTGCGGGCTTCATCACATTCCATCCGTAAGTATTCCGAAATGTTTCTGCAAATGTCTCTGCAGAACTTGCTCCTCCTTTCATGTATTCCCTTATGTACTTGGGATTGAGAAGCGTAGATCTTGCTTCTACCCAAATGGCTTCCTTTAAACCTTGAACTTTTGCCTTTGAAGGGTTCCTGAAATCGTTAAAATAAGCATCTGGGTCATTTCCGGTTACAGACCTGACGGCCATACTTAAACCTCCCATAAATTCATACACATGGTCTAGGCTAAGGCCTCCCCATGTATTGCTTTCCCGAGGTTGCACCACCACGTCTGTATTTTGTAAAGCAGCTTCAAAAACCCCTTTCTGAAAGGCACCCCAATTTTCTCCTTCATCGTAAATGGCACCCATATTGTTAATATAGGTATCTGCAACTTGCTGCTCGTCATCCCAAACATTGCCCTGTTCTACCATTCCCATGATATTGGTGCCATAGTTACCATTCACGCCACCAAATACCCGTTGTGTTGACCATTCGCGTGCTTGTTTTGGAGACATGCCTTTCTCTTTCATGACTTGCTCTGCAGCGAGCACACCTGCTTTCACGTAGTTTTGTTCGGAGTCTTCCGCTCCAGCTGCCATTTTTACCGCTTTATTGATCAGAAACATTCTTGAAGCAGCCAAATCACGAAACTGGCCTGAGGTCTGAACAATAACATCAATTCTGGGCCTTCCGAGTTCTTCCAAAGGAATCAATCGAATATCAACCACCCGTTTGAAGGGATCCCTCACTGGCTCAACACCTAATAAATAAAATATTTGTGCGACCATGGCTCCCTCAGTATCGATGAAATCTCCTGACCAGAGTGTAAAGCTTACTTTTTGTGGAAATTTACCATGCTTTTCCTGATGCGCCTCCAACAAGGTTTTGGCTAATCCAACACCTAGGTTCCAGACTTCAGGGGAAGGTGTTTTTTCCGCATCAATGGAAAATAAATTGCGCCCCGTGGGAACGGTTGAAGGGTTGGTTATAGGATCCCCTCCGGGAGAGGGAGCAATATAGCCACCCTTTAAACCTGTAAGGATTGCTTGTAATTCAGCACTTGTACTTTCTGTAAGCTCCTTATGGTAGTTTCCAACCGAACGAACAGCCTGTTCAATATTCAATACTGCCCTGGCATATTCTTCTTCATGCCTATCCCTTGCCAAAAGCTCCAATTCCAGCTTGTCCATTGTACCCCTTAGATTGTCTTCAAAGTCTGCTTGGGACCAGTATGAAATCAATTCTTCCGGCTTTTTCTCTTTTATCAGTTGCCAATTTTCTAAGTAAGTTTTCAACTGTATCAGATGGGTTTGAAGCACGTTACGAGATGATTTTTTTAATTCATAGGTTTTGGTAACTAGCTTCAATGAATTGATGTAATCCTTTTTCGTTAGCTGAGCAATACGATCATTATCAGCACGCTCCTTTTCTATGGCTACCTGTTCGGCAAGTCCATCGTCTTGAAGAAGTTCAAAGGTCAATTGCCTTAGTTCTTCTTTTTGCATCAATTTGAGCAAAGCATAGACCTCCTCTTTTTGCCCTATCTCCAAAGCTTTTGCCATAGCAGGTATTGCCTTAGCTATTGTTTTGGCTTTTTCCAGACTTTGTGGATCCAGTATGGAAGAACTTTGCTTAAACTGTTTGTCGGAAGTTAAATTCATGATGAAATCTACCCGATCCGGATGCGGCGAAATGGCTATTACCAAGCGCTGAAGCTCTTTCATCTCTTTTTCAGTAGGCCCTTTTGCATCACTTTTCCCTTTATATCCAGGATTTCCTTTGCTGGTTTTTTCGTCCACCATACTTATAAAATCCTTCACAATGTCAGCATCAGACATACCTTGGTTTCCGTTTTTCCAGGCCTTTGCTAAAGCCAAATCACTTGGTTTAACCAAGCTTGCCAAAACCTCGTCCACCTCATGATTATTGCGCAATTTAGCTATTACAGCTTTTGCGCGTTTGCGGTAGTTTTGGTCAAAAAACAACTGATTATCAAGTTGTTTTTGGCTTACTTTACCATTTAGCTTGTCTAAAAAGGACAAACTATAAGCAATTGGATCCAGGGCCATCAATTCTGTGGTATTGTCCAATTGTTCAGTGGTATAGCTTTTACCAATGGTGTACAATCCACCAGTGACTTTGGAATTTCGCACCTCCTCTATATGATTTGAAAGTTGGAAAATGCCTTCATCATCAAAATCATCAATACTGTCCAATCCCAGATCAGTATGCAGATCGAGGGCAATGGCTAAATCACTAATTGAAGCTCTGTATTGTTCCCTTACGGGTCCTTTAGCCCCTACAAAGGCACTGAGTTTGTCTCCTAATTGCTTGAGATCTCCCCTAACCTCCGATTCCATAAAAGGCGGAGTAAGGTAACTTAAGGTAGTTGCATAGCTCCTTCTTTTGGCAATAATCCCTTCACCTACATTGCTAATTGTGTATACATAAAAATGAGGAGTCACGCCAATTAGAACATCTGTCCAGTCAAATCCGGATAAAGCAACCTGTTTACCGGGAGTAAATTCCAAACTACCGTGTGTGCCCCAATGGATGATCGCATCTGCTTGAAATGCATTGCGTGTCCATAGGTAGGAAGCAATATATGGATGCGGAGGAGGGCTGTCTGTTCCATGAACGATTTGGAAGGTATCTTCTCCTAATCCAGCCAAGGGTTGAGGTAACAGTACAATATTTCCAAACTGTAATTTTGCTATAGCAAGGTACTCATTGTCCCCATTACGGCTTGAAAGGTATTCTCCTGGTGCTTCTCCATATTTTTGCTTTACTGCCTGGTAACTTTCTGTTTTTAGGTCTTTTGCCACCCACTGCTCATAAAGCGATTTTTCTACCAATGCGGGGTTTCCATTTTTTAGAAAATCATCAATGGCCCCTTTTGCATAGGGGCCGAGCACCGAACCTTGGGTTTTAATCATTTCCCAAAGCTCATCGGCTGATTCAGGCAGATTTTCTACTGTATAGCCTTCTTCTTTAAGTTTGACAAGGGCATTGTAGATCGAGGGAACTACCTCCATATTTGCGGCAACCATCGCGTTTAGTCCAGGGCCCTTAAAGTAATAAATGGCTACTTTTTTATCCTTGTTTAATTTTTCTCTTAAGGCCAGCCATTTTTCTACCATATCACCAAATTTTTCAAGCCTATCAGGAATGGCTTGAAAGGATAAAAAGCCCATTTCATCTTCATATTGAGCTATAATTGCATATGGATTTATGCCTCCATCCAATTCAGGCAATACCACACTCATGGAAAGTAATCCACCTTCAAAACCCTGTGGGTCATCCACCCATTCTTCATATGGCTGAAAAACACTCAAAGGAGTGAGCAAAGGGATATTCTTTTCCTTGAGCCAAGAGATGGCTTCTTTTTCCTGACCCAATGTGAGTCTTCCATGCGGCATCAAAATGACGATATCCGGATTTACTTCTTTCAGGAAATCTAATCTTTTGGTAGCAGCACTGATGGTAAAAACATTCAAGTTTCTACTTTCCATCATTCGGATTAAATCATCAATGTGTTCTCTATTGGCATTGAAGGGTCCCGGAACGCTTGTGAGCAGGGCTACCTTTGGTTGCTCAATTTTAATTGCTCCTATTTCAGTGAGGTATTGATGGTACTTTCCAAAATCTTCGAAAACAACGTATTCATCCAGGTGAATGAATACATCTCGAGGAATAGGTTTTGGGGCTTCAGGATCATCTACAAACCAGGTTTTACCATCCATTTCTTTGCGCACATAGGACAAAAGATTGGAATAGTTAGAAGTACCTCCATATTTAAAATAATCCGTTACCTTATCCAAGACATCTCCTTTTAGATTGGTTACATCCACATTTGGGTTCGTAGCGGATTCCACAAATAGGTTTACTCCGGCATAGCCGGCAGCTTTAAGCTGTTCCATCTTTTCAGGGGACATCTGGAATCCTCGACCAAATATAAATACTGCCGAATAGTCCCGAACTTTGTCTAGTTCGTTCATTCCAAGTACATCAATTTTAATCCAGCTGTTTTTATTTGACCTACTTATTCGGGAGAGTTGAAACTCCTGGTAGTTGATAAAGGCTATTTTAGTTGTACTTACCTTTTTATCATACATCCTGTATCCTGTGTAGGTCAAAATGGCTAATACAATGGCAAATAATATTTTCTTGAGTAGTGGTTTCATTGGTGATGAAGTTAAGCCCCAATAGCTAGGCTATCAGGGCCAATTGAAACTTGTCTTATTCTTCTAAGCGGGCATACTCAAAAGTTGGATTGCCATTTTCTGCATTGTCACCTCCTTTATAGGCCAGAAAACGGACTTTATAGTAGTTCCCATCCTGATCCTTTATCAAATAAGTGATGAAATCATAGACCTTGTATACACCGGAGCTATGGGGTGTTAAAATATTTAACCAGGATCTTCCCATCGCATCTCCAGCGTTCGAGCTTCCAAGGGAGTGATAGTCACTTAGCCTAAGCTGCTCATAATTGCTGTCCTCAATGGTTTTTAGATTTTTTTCTGATGTAGGGTCATCATTCTGCTCCAGATCAGCAAAAGGATCATCCACAGCCAATTCCACTCCATTGTAATGGTTTATAATTGCTGTTGTGGACAAACGATATACATCACAATTGATTCCCGGTAGTGCTCCCGGACCCAAAGCAGCACAAGGAGCTCCTGTTCTAAGAGAAACACCTGTAAGAACAAAGTCCCAATTATCAGGCTCTACGGTAACAATTTGTTTAGAAATTAAAGAATAAAAGGTAAAGTCTCCCTCATCAAAAACAATGGTGTCAGTTACTAAATCTGATCCATCTAAATTGGCATATTGGATAGAAAGTTCGGTTGAGGTATGCGCTGTAATCATTAATTTTTTCTTACCCAAACTGTTGCCATTTTGGTCTATGCCCAAATCTAAGATATAAGGGACATTGTGCTCCCAGCCGGCCAATGCCGTTTTTGATAAATCACTATCTTCAGCATCATAAACATATACCAGGCCTTGATCAGATGTCACTTCATCAAATGATTCTTCGGAAGGTACGGTTACGGCAACTTTTTTGGCTGAGTTTGTTCTTATGGCCACTCCATCGTTTTCAAAAGCCAGTTCCCAGGTATTGACCGCAACTTTGGTTATCAAAGCTTCGGATAAATTGACATAAACCTGTGTTGAAAGATCAGAACCCATAGATGCGGTAAGAGTTGCTCCCAATTCAATGGTTTTAAAATCAGCATCTGGTTCATCTTCCACACAATTGGTAAAGGATAGGCTAGTCAAAATAGCCAAAGATAATAATTGTAAAGACTTCATTTTTAATTGATTAAATAGTTGATTTTAATAAATATTGTGCGGCCCCAACTAATGGGGTAAAAGGCTTCTCGTCCCGTTTGGAGAACCAGTCCTTTGGATCCTTCTCCAGACAAGCCGATATCAGTAACATCAAATAGGTTTTTAGCTCCCAAGGTGGAGAATACCCGTCCGTTTAAGAAGGGCTTTGAAAGGCTTAAATCCATGGTGTGGTAAGTGTCCAAAGTAAGCACTCCTATACTGCCATCCTGGTTGCGAGAGAATTCAGATATTGCGCCATTGTACTTGTAAAACAGATTAATTTTGGTATCCCATTTTTTCAGGTAGTGGCTTGCATATACATTGGCTTCAATGCTATTGTAAAATCGATCGTTTGCCTCGCTTCCTGAACGAGCAAGTAATCCCAAACCTGGATTCAAGCGAAAGCCATTGGACCAAGCCATCTCTGCAGTTAGGTTAATGCCATGAGATTTGAAATTGGGTATGTTTTCATAAACCCTGGCCACGGGAACGGTTTTGGGAACTTCATCAGGTAGATCCTCTCTGTCTGCTATTTGAATAAGGTCAATTTTATTGTCTATTTTGGAAAAAAATAGCGAAGTGGTAAATGAAGTCTTTGCACCCAGAAAATCTTTTCTTATGGTTCCTGAGGCGTTGAGATTGCTGCCCACTTCAGGCTTTAGGTCTTTGTTTCCAACGATATAATGGTTGGCATCAATAAATTCATAATACAATTCACGAACGGAAGGTGTCCGGTATCCTTGACCATAAGAAAATCGAAAATCAAGATTTTCTCCACCTTTGTACATTACATTCAGGGAAGGAAGCAAAGGAAGGCGGGCATTTAAAAAATCAATTTCTCGGGTATCGTAACTATTGCTATAAGTATAACGAAATGAAGGTTGTATTTTAAACTTTGGACTCAATGGAATTTCTAAGGCAGAAAACAAGCCATATTCATTGACGTTCCCTTTGGCATTGGCACTTATCCTTCCTCCTGTGGCATAATTTAAAGAAGCTTCATAACCTGTAGTGAGATAAAGCCCTTGTTTATTTTCAGTATTTCCATAAACATAAGTTCCTCTAAAAGTCCATGTATCAAAGCGAGTAGTATCATGGTCTTCTGCATCGGTACTTAACCATTTTATGTTGTCAATAATATCCTGAAGGTATTTTCGGCTGGATTGTTCAAATAAAGAAACTCCGTTTACCAGGTTAAGATAACCCTTATCAGAGAGTTTTCCTTCCAGCACCAAGGAAGCATTCAGCCGTTCGGTATTGTTATAATTATCATTGGCAATGTCTGATATTTTATTGGTTCTGTTGTTAAAGGCAGGTGTGGCATTACCATGGCTTGTGGAATTTTGCCATAATTTGTCCACTGCTGATGTCAGATTAAGCCCTTTAACATTGGTTTTCACTTTTACATTTGCAAGGTATTGGGTTCTTGGAATCCAATTTTCTTTTCGTTCTCCTGT
This sequence comes from Cyclobacterium sp. L-R, assembly GCF_056859355.1. Taxonomy (NCBI): domain Bacteria; kingdom Pseudomonadati; phylum Bacteroidota; class Cytophagia; order Cytophagales; family Cyclobacteriaceae; genus Cyclobacterium; species Cyclobacterium sp. L-R. The sequence goes on along the minus strand of NZ_JBSXOH010000095.1, from coordinate 123,114 downwards.
TGAAGAGAAACCATTGAATTGGTTCCTTGATCCCCCTATACTTATGGAAGTATTTTTCCAACCTTTAGCCAGGCTAAGATCTGTATTGTATTGCCCTACACTTTCATAATAAACACTACTGTTTATATTCAAGGTTTCTTCCGTAGGGTCTTTAGTGATTACATTAATGGTACCGGCCAGTGCATTGGTGCCATATTGAACGGAAAGGGGGCCTTCCACAATTTCGACCCTTTCCACATTGTTCATATTGATCTGACTAAGGTCAAATTCACCGCCGGATCCATTCACAAGAGGTATACCATCTATCAGAATCTTAACATTGGGGCCGGAGATGCCTTGCATTACAATCCGTGTTCCTAGTACGTCATCCTGAATTGTTTTGAGGTTTAACTGGGTTTGCAATACATCACTTAGATTAACCGCTCCCCTGGCTTCTATCAAAGCAGCATCAAACTTTCTCACCTGATAGAGTGAATTCTTCATGGTGGTTGGGGAAAAGGCTCCTGTCACCACCACTTCATTTAAGCCAAGTAAATCTTCTTCCAGGGATATGATAATTTCAGATCCTGGTTTTACAATTCTATTTACTTCAATGAAACCCAGATAATTGATATTGATTTCAGTCCTTTTTAATAATGGCAAGACAGCAGTTCCCGCAGCATCGGTTACCCATCCTTTAGGAGATTCCTGATCAGTAAGTTGAATGGTGGCACCAATTATAGGCAATTGATCACTTGCTGAAATCACTTTTATCGAAGTCGGTGTTCCCTGACCAAGAAGGTCTGGGGGAGCCAAATGGGCGAACAGCAACAAGCTGTATAACACTCTAATAGTAAAGATTTTAATCATACTTTGTTAAATTAATTTGTTTGGTGGTTAATATTATATCCGGCTTAATGTCTGCATCATTTATTGGTATTGTAAAAGCCTACTGTTGGTGATTTGTAGCCTCATATAGGCCAGTTATCTGTATTTTGAACATTCGACTTCATTTCGGCTATCTCCAAATCGGTTAGCAGGCAATTGTCCAAGTCAGTGGTAATTTGTGTGATGTCTAATTCCTGTCCGATAAAGACAAGTTCAATCAGTCGATCTCCCCATTTACGGTCCCATTTTTCCCGGATAAAAGCTTGATTCTCTATAAACATTGGATTTGATTCTCTCTCTAAGGTTGGGAGCGCAGCCCACCACCTGCCATATATTTCAGCTTTGAGTGAGCCTCCTGCCTGACTCCACAAAATGGCTTGATCGGGACGAGAACTCATCCAAAAAATACCTTTGCTTCGAATAATATTGGCTGGAAAATCTTCTCCGATATAATCAAGAAATCGTTGGGGATGAAAGGGCTTGGCCTTTCTATACACAAAAGAACCTATACCATATTCTTCCGTTTCAGGCTGGTGCGTAATTCCTTCTTTTGCAAGGTCCAGTTCCACTTGCCAGCCTGCAGCCTGTTCCGCAGACTCATAGTCAAAGAGCCCAGTATTAAGGATTTCTTTTGGAGGTATTTTTCCAAATGTTGTTCGGATAATTTTGGCTGATGGATTAAGTTTATGCAGCGCATGTTCCAACAATCCCAATTGACTTTCTTCTACGAGGTCTGTCTTATTTATAACCAACACATTCGCAAATTCTACCTGATCGGTTAGCAGGTTAACAATAGACCTAGTATCCTCATCATCATCTGTCATTTCTCGCTGATAGATGGTTTCTGCACTACCAAAATCTTTAAAAAAATTAAAGGCATCTACCACCGTAACCATGGTATCCAGCTGGCTAAATGCCGTAAGGTCCAATAGGTCTTCACCACTGGCAAAAGAAAATGTTTGCGCTACCGGAATAGGCTCAGAAATACCAGTACTTTCGATAAGCAAATAGTCAAACTTATTCATCTTTGCCAGTTTTTCTACCTCAATCATCAGGTCTTCTCGCAGTGTACAGCAAATGCAGCCATTGCTCATTTCCACCAATTTTTCTTCTGTTCTGGAAAGTTTGGTTCCATTTGCTATGATTTTCTCGTCAATATTTACTTCGCTCATGTCATTGACGATAACGGCTACTTTCAACCCATCTCTATTATTTAGTATATGGTTAAGCAAGGTGGTCTTTCCTGAACCAAGGAAGCCACTAAGCACTGTTACTGGTATTTTTTTATACTGATTTGACATGTTTGGCTTTTTTTCTAAAATTGAAATAATGGGTTCCAATGATCATCACAGTTCCGATGATTATTGCTAAGGATTTTAACCAAATATTGGTAAATGCATCACCTACCTCCAGTACAATAAATCCTAGAAGGAATAATCCTATTAACTCGTAGTTTTTGTGAATTATTAAAGTGGGAAGCAGGGCAATGACACCAATCAGTATAATTGCTAGAGACATTAAATTATCTACTTTATGGTGCAGCAGAAGGTAGCTTAATTCACTGATACCAAGAGAAATTAAGAAAACAGTAACAAGGCAATGGATACCACAGCAGAAAGACAAACAGATACCTAGTTTATCTATCCAAAGGTTTTTATTTATCATTTTTTGAGAAAATGTTTAACGACTTCATACATGTTTTTAACTGGAAGGCTGTCTCTAGTATGATCACATTAAAAGCTAATTGATTGATTTAGGAATAGGATTGGGTGGATATTCCAAATAAAATAAGAGGTCAATACACATCGACTTACCCTAGTTTTGTGCCTAGGAGGGCATAGTTATTCATTGTTTTAACCCAGAATATATAATAGAATTTCTCCGCCCTGCCAATAGTCAGGGGTGATAGCCTTTCCCCAGATTAGGGGAAGTATTGCAATCGTTAGAAATTCAGGCTGTTTGGAGATTTTAGCATTGCAACCCTATTGTGAAATTGAAAACAGCAACGATTGGGTATTTTGAAGCGATTTCAGGACGTAATAGATTGTCTATTTTAAGTAAGAACACTTCTTAAAACCAAGACCCAAGCATTTATTATATGAGTAAATTGATGGCTTCGGAGAAAAATAGAATGCCCTATCCTAAAAAAGCCATTGATATAGAAGGAGGTCCACGAAGACAATTAAAATAGCCAGCTATACTAATTAAATTAGTAGTATCAACTGAAAAAATTGGGGGATTTGGTAATTCAAGAGCCTGAAAATAGGTGGTGAAAATAACAGCCGTTTGGTGATCATATAAATCACATAGAGAACAATCTACCGAAGATTCAATTTGTATTGTATCTTCTCTATCCTTTAATGAATAATGTTTGTGACCATACGAAAACATACCAAATAGTAGCGGTAGCGCAATAAAATAGGCTGCCAGGTATTTGGAAACGATATGGTTGTTGATTTTCACATCAGTAAAAGTAGGATAAATTTTAATTTTATGCAACATTATTGCATAAATAAAAATAAAAAAAATGTTTTATCAATTGGTTTATAGGCTTTATGTAAAGTGAAAGGATTTATTTTAAACCGAACATGAATATCCCTCGGAATATTTTGATTCAAGCTTTTGCAATATTTATTTCGTAAATTCAAATTCTAAAAACCGCAATTATGAAAAAGAATATTTTAATTGGAGTCGGAGTTATATTTATACTCTTTGTTGTCTGGGTTGTTTATGGCTTATTTATTGCAACTCCTGTTAGTCCACCAAGCACTACGGCATATAGCGAAGGTGGTTTGGAAATCACCATTGATTATAGTCAACCTTCAAAAAAAGGCAGACTTATATTTGGTGAGGAAGCGGATGATGCACTTCAACCTTACGGGAAATACTGGAGGCTAGGCGCCAACGCTGCTACCGAAATCACTTTTAACAAGGACGTTACCTTTGGAGGTAAGCCTGTAAAAGCAGGGACATACAGCATGTATGCTGTTCCTGGAGCGGATGCCTTTAAAGTGACCTTAAACAGTGAAACAAATATTTTCTTTGGTGTGGCAGAGCCTGATCATGAATTGGATGTGGTGACGGTCGATGCCCCAGTGCAAAAAACTCCTTCAGAAGTGGAGACCTTTACCATAGACGTTGTTACATCAGAAAACGGTGCTACCATCAATTATAGCTGGGATCAAACGCTATTTACCGTACCTGTAGCCCTACAATAACCAATGGCCTCCTCTAAAAAGAAATGGGTTTTACTACCCCTATCCATTTTGATTTTCTTGGGTATTGCCTATTGGTTGATAGGTAAAATCCAATACCGGAATAACGTAATGGATGTAGAAGAATATGAACCCATTTCTACACTTAAAGTACAAGAACACCTACTGACCAAAGCCAAATTCCCATTTATTGACGTTCACAATCATCAGATCACCATGCCCATTCAAAACCTGGACGATTTGGTAGAGGAAATGGATGAATTGAATATGGCGGTTATGGTCAATTTAAGTGGTTTTAGAGGGAAATACCTGGAATGGTCGCTGGACAATGTCAATGAAAAGTACAGCGATCGATTCACTCTTTTTATGAACATCGATTTTGAAAAAGTGGATGATGAAGCTTGGCCCAATGAAACCCTAGAGATGATGGAAAAGGCTGTGGAGTTGGGTGTAAAAGGCTTGAAAGTATATAAAAGTTTAGGCCTCACAGATAAGGACAAGGCAGGAAATAGAATTAAAGTTGACGATCCACGATTGGACCCTATCTGGGCAAAATGTGGGGAGTTGGGCATCCCCGTTTTGATACATACTGGTGAACCTGCAGCATTTTGGTTGCCTAAAGACAAGAATAATGAACGCTGGCTGGAACTCAAACAATACCCCAGCAGGTACAAAGACCCGGAAAAGAACCCTTCTTTTGAGGAAGTCATGGCCGAGCAGCACAATGTCTTTAGGAAACACCCTAATACCAAGTTTATTTCTGCCCATCTGGGTTGGTTTGGCAATGACCTTGAGCGATTGGGGAATTTGCTAGATGAAATGCCCAATATGTATACGGAATTAGGCGCTGTTTTAGCCGAATTGGGCAGGCAACCTGTAACTGCGCGGGCTTGGTTGATTGATTACCAAGACAGGGTGTTAATGGGAAAAGACAGCTATAAAAAAGAAGAGTACTACACCTATTTCAGGGTACTGGAGACCAGCGATGAGTATTTCGATTATTACAGAAAACGACATGCCCATTGGAAAATGTACGGTCTGGCCCTCCCTGACTCCGTCCTACAAAAAATCTATTACAAAAACGCCTTACAATTGATACCGGGAATTGACGAATCTTTGTTTGAGTAAAAAGACAAATAATTTAGTTTTTAAAAATTAAGTTGATTGCACCAATTGCCAGATTTTTAACAATGCAGTTCTTTTTATTAATCGCAAAGTCATCTATTTTAAGTCCAACTAGATTATACAATAATTTATTGAAAGAATTTCTATTTGTATTTACAAGTTATATAAATAATTAGCTTAATCGTTACCCTAGTATGTAAGAAAGAACATAGCTATTATAATGAATGATTCATTATATGGAAAAAATTCCGTTTTAAATGATGGTTATTTTTTAAGCACAAAATTGGTATACCCTCTCCTCTTTCTCCTCCATTATTTGTAAAAAAAATGTTGATAATTAGATAGTTAGGTTCAAAGTACTTCAATAATATTTGAACAAGTTGTTAGCACAGTGGTTATACTGTTAAATTAAGTCAACTAATACCAATAACTATGAAAAAATCAAATTATTTATTCGTCGTGAGTTTATTTTTAATGCTCAATTTAAATGTTGGAGCTACTGTAATTAATGATCCGGAAAGTAATGACCCAATAGCAAAAGAGATACAAGTTTCGGCTGAAGTGGCTAAAGACATTGTAGGGTTAGCAATAGAAACTGAGTCGCTATCTACGTTAGTAGCTGCATTAAAAGCCGCTGATTTGGTTTCCATTTTGCAAGGTGATGGACCTTTTACCGTCTTTGCCCCCACCGATGAGGCATTTGCTGCTTTACCCGAAGGGACTTTAGAAAATCTATTAAAACCTGAGAATAAGGATCAGTTAGTAGGTATTTTAACTTACCATGTGGTAGCAGGAAAAGTAATGTCAACAGACCTTTCTGATGGAATGATGGCTGAAACGGTTAACGGAGCCAAAATAACCTTTACGACTGCTGATGGAGCTAAAGTGAATGGATCAAATGTTGTCACTGCAGATGTGGAAGCAACCAATGGAGTAGTGCACATTATTGATTCCGTTATTTTGCCTCCTTCAGAATAAAAATTCCCTACTAGTAAAATTTAAAAAGCCCCTATTTGGGGCTTTTTTTATACCTATATCGTCTTATTTTCTAAACCAGAGGTCTAGAAAATTGACTTAAAATTAGTTAATTCATCGTTTTGATAGAAAGAATTATCCTTAAAACTTAAAGTCACCTTTTAATGTTGAGTTTTAAATCTTAAATTTTTTGCAATAAAGAAATCAGGGGATGTAAACAAATTAAACTTTAAATTTTTCATACTGGTCTAAATCCTGATGGATGGATTGTCAGTTTTTTATCAAAGTAAATAGTTTTGCACCATGTTTCTTTTGCACGAGAAAATAACCTACGTCAAAGAAAAAAAGAAATCCTCCCTGCAGCAATAATGATTCACCATAACCTTGAAAGCGGTCGGTTTTATCATTCGTGTTTTTTGCCTTTTCCTTTAAGTAAAAACCAGTAGCAATATAGGCCAGATCTAGCCCCGCTTTAAAAACAAGGGCTTTTTCCATTTTGTGCTGTGATTCAATAATTTGACTATTGGTCATATTATTTGAATCTATTTTAATCGATTTGTATTAGCCTAAACCTGCTATAGCCAAATTAATCCCATTCCAATAGACATTCATTTGATGAAAATACCGAGTACTTCCAGAGGTAGAATTGGCCATAATGGGACTCAATACAATATTGGATACTGCCCATGATCCGAGTACCAATATCCCTTTTTTGTTCAATCTTATTCGATCCTTAATAAAACGATCAAGATTTTGAGTATTGAGGATGTTAAGACTTGTAATAATAAGAAAAATCAGAATAGTATATTTTTTCATTTTTATTAAACCCACCAGCTTAAACAATGGTTTTATTGGTGTAATTAAACTTTTTCACCGGTATCTTCAACTATATTCAATTAAGACTGTCTGATTTTAGAAAATGAGCTTATTTTTTTAGTATCCTGATTAAATTAAAAACCTTAATAAAATGTCATCTTTCATCATAAATATCTCCCTGAAAGTTGTCTGTATCAAAAACAAATGTACTTTCCGGAAGTCCCAGATCTGTTTTGATGTTTGTATAGGCGTAAGTAGTAATGGTTTGTTTTTTGTTGACAAGGACAACTTTCTCCTGGATTTTTGAAGTTTCATTGATCCATAGCCTGACCTGATGATACTCCAGTTCCGGATTGGAAAATTGAAGATAAACTTGATCATAAGTTACTCCATTTACCGATTTTTTACCTTCATATATCGACTTGGTCGCCGTTTCATACATTGGAGAAAAAATGAGGTCAAAATTAAAGCTTTCTTCCGGATCATAATTCATAATGGTAACTTCTGAATTTTCCTCACCGGGTAAATGTATCCACAGATACTTACCATCACTGTATATTTCCTGGTCCTCCATAATTACCACAAATTTACCTTTGGCATAATGAAATTTTCCATTTTTAGAGACCCGGGTTGGATTAGTCTTGACTTCAATGCTGTAGGTAAAATCTGCAGAAAAATCACTTATTCGTTCCAATTTGGCTTTTGATTCTTCAAGAATTTCAGTCACAGATCTCTCCTGTGTGAATCCAGGAAGCCAGCCAATAAAGAGAATCAAAAGGCCAAAGATATTTTTTTTCATGATTATATCGATTGCATTGTTGCTACAAGCTACATAATCGCAGCTTCATTTTAAAAAAATTGTTTCTATTTGGCTGATCAGCTTGGCTTAATTTATCAAAGAGTAGTTAATAGATATAAAATTTATTATTGATTGATAATAATTTCTCTCCATTTGTCTGATTCAGCAAATTCTCTTATCGTTTCATTTCTCTTGATCAAAAGGTTTCTCATGTATTTTTTTAGAATTACAGCGTTTACAAATCTCCCAATAATCCCCATTGGTGATTTAAATTCAAATCGATCGATCATAAGTGTAACGTATTCAGTCCACTCAAAATAGTGATAATGTTTAAAACTCTTAAAGGAACCTTTAACCATCTCATCAATAAAATAAGAAGGCCTTTGAAATTCAGTGATTTTGGAAGTAAGTTTTTGACTTATGCCAAAATGTACTGCTCTCCAAGTTACATACTCTCCCAAGTTGATTAAACCTGTTGTAACCCCATCAATCGCCTCTTCCTTGGTGTGGGCTGTGGATACCTTGTGGAGATCAATGCTTCTTGACAAATCAAAACATCTTTCAATGGGAGGATTGATTTTTGTATGTAGAATGATGATGGGCATAAAATTTTAATGTTGTTAATTTAAGAAATTAACTTGCACATAATAAAGAGTATACAAAGTTAAATATTATTTTCCCTCAACAAGTTGGAACCACAAGGTTGTATACCAAACTATGTTTTTAAATTAAAACAAAAAAACACCAGCACCTTGAAAAAGCTTTCCCTTAAGAAAAGACTACTCTGGGTACTGATGCAAACAAACAACTCAAACCTAAATTCTTTTGGCAGGTTTCAAAAAGCCATATCAAACTTCGCTACAAATGATACCTAGTTGTTAAGGTAACTGCTAACCGCACTGGCTCTTGAAGTCGTATGGGACATCAAAGTATTGACAGCATTTTGAAAATCTCCACTGTTATTCAAAAAGGTGTAGCCATTTAATTCTGTTGTGGCATAAGGCGCTATTAAGGCTGAATAAGCACTGTATTTTGCTTGGACGATACTTGTGCTAAAAGGACCTGAGATCACTTCCGCAACATAAGCGTCATATTTTGCTTTGTATACCTCATCTGCGTATAAATACCCTATCAAAGGCCAGCTGGATGAACTTAATCCTGAGAAATTCAAAGGCAGGCTACCTTGCTGATTTCCATTTTGTAAGGCTTCATTATTGTCCCATGGAATCCATGTCAATTTATGGGTGTCTGGATTGTTGTACAAGAAGTAGTTGTGTGTCATTCTACCATAGGTATCCCAGTTTTGAATGATGGTATTTACAGCCAGGTATTTCAAAAATACATCCGTATCCAAGATTTCTTCAAGGTTTGATCTCCAGGCCTCTGGATCACTTGTCCTTGATCCATCATGCAATATGGCCAGGAGGCTTGCTACATCAGAGAAATCAGCTTCATCCTCGTTGTTTTTCTTCACATATTCATCCTCATCATAAGTTCCTGTTGCAAAACTAGCCGCATCACCATCTGGTTTGTATAAGTTTCCATTGTCATCAGAAAACTGGGTGTCCAATACGGTATCGTCTACTTCTTCAACTAAGGTGTACAGTCCAAAATAGACTGGTCCATCCCCATGGTCTACATACACGGTATAAAAGGCGGTATGCGAAGCAGCCAAGCCAGCATCTCTGAAAATTTCAGTGGCCACTTTTTCTCGCAGCATGGACTTGTCATTGTAATTGTTTTTGAGGCTCAGCTTTTTAAAGCCAAAAAATCTTTGGTTTTTAATCTGTGGGTAATCGTCCTCAAACTCATCAAAATCAAGTTTAAAAGACAACTTTAAAATACCTGACTGCCAGCTACTTTGTAAGCTCGAATTTCCTTTAAATCGAACACCTACTCTGTACCATTCTTTGTCCTCGTAAAATACCTCGGCAGGTACAAATAAAGGGTCTTCGTCAGTAAAAGTAGCGGCTCCACCTGGGCCACCACCGCCTCCAGGTCTGCCACCGCCGCCCCTACTAGCACCGAAGGTGCCATACAAATCAGTCATGTCATCAAGCATTGCCTGCCAACGGTCTTCAGCAATGACAATATCCAATCTTTTTACTGCCAAGTCTTCAAAAACTTCATCAAAATCGGGATCAGCATCATTGCTATGCGTAGCCTCTGTCCAATCAATGGGGTCAAAATCGGTATCATCGAAGATTACCTGTTCTTCATCATCGTACTCTTCGATTATATCTTCAACTTCATCCATACAGGATGCCATCGTGAAAATGAAAAATAATAGGTACAGGTATTTGGAATACCTTATCAAAGAAAGTTTTTCTCGCTTAATCATAATAGTATTAATTAACGTTATAGTATTTGGAGGAAATAGAAAAAATTGTCAATTGCCCGATGACCTATTTTTTTTTTCTAGTCCTATCTAATTATTGTCTTGGTCCTCTTTGTGGTCTGTTGCCACGTTTCTTTCTGTTCTCAATGTATTTCTCCAATTGGTTTTCGGTTAAAGTGGCTTCCAATTCTTCTTCCATTTTTTTTCTGGTTTCCTGAGCCGAAGAACGATCCTTTAGGGCATCTGCATATTTTTCATGTATGGCTTCCCAATCACTTACCTGCTCTTTGGATAGACTCAATTCTTTGGTGGCTATTTTGATCATTTCTTCTACGGAAGGTGGTTCTGGCATTTGGCCTCTTTGCCCTTGAGCATAAGACAATGAAGTAAGGGCTACCATGGCAATCATTATTAGTATCTTTTTCATAAAAATGTTGTTTTCGTTTTCTCTTTAGACGCAAGTATTGCGGCGATCCCTCTTAGAGGGAGTATTTTATTTAATTTGACTCCAATTCTATAGTAGAAGGGGGTAAAAAAGAGGTAAATTATCTGGTATAACTATTTGAATATATATGAGTTATGATTTATGGAAACCAGGTTAAAAAGATTTTGCAAAAGACCAAAAAAAATTAAGGGACTTATAGGAAGGGGTATTTCAACGGGTATATTATTTTGTTCGAATAATATATATTTTTAAAAAGGACATCAGGGGTACCGGCTCCTAAGCGAAGCCAAAGGAATAGGTATGATGGATAAGTTATCCGCTGGGCTTATGGGTTTAGCTATAAAAATGATAATAGGCTTATAGTTTACGTTAAAATCCCCCTATTTCCCCCTTAAGGGGGATTTCGTATTTTCATGCCTGATGAGTTCTAAACGCAATACTGAACTTTTGCTATTAGTTACCTGCTTTGATATAGGCCCAACCTTGTTCTTGTTTTATAATGATTTCTGCAAGGCCAGATGGAACGGTAATGGCTCCGTCAACCAAGTCTTCTTTGCTCGCCTTGGCCCTGCGCATGGTGTTTTCACAAGCGGCAAAAACTACTCCCCTGCTTTGTAGTTTAACTATACCCTCTAATACCTGGCTCTTTTCTTTCAAAACCATTGGCAGCGCACCACTGTGGCAAACCACCTCTATTTCAGCATTCGGCAAAGCTTTCAATATATTGTTAAGCTGAGCTATGGCTTTATTTTGGTCAGCAACTTCTCCTTTGGTGACTTGAAAAACGACGAGATGAACTTTTTGATCTACCACTTGTGCCTGAACTAAGAATGAGCTACTCATCAAAAGTACAAATAGCGTTAAATGAATGACTTGTTTCATGATTTTCCTATTTGTTCAAATATAAGGTTTTTTACATTTGAATTTATGCACTCACTTTCTTTTTAGGCTTTACGGCTTCTACCAAATCCTCGAAAATCATGTATAAACAAGGTACAATTACCAAAATAATTGCGGTAGCGAAAATGATACCAAAGCCCAAAGAAATGGCCATAGGAATTAATTGGAAAGCCTGACTGGATGTTTCTAGAATTATAGGTGTTAGGCCACCAAAGGTAGTCAGCGTTGTCAATACTATAGGGCGAAAACGCCTTACCCCTGCTTCGTGGATGGCTTCATAAGCCGATAAATCCCTCCTGTTTTTATTGGCATAGTCGATCATGATCAAAGAGTCATTTACAACCACACCAGACAAGGCAATTACTCCCATTAAACTTACTAAGGACAAATCATAGCCCAATAGAATATGTCCGATTACAGCTCCTACAATGCCAAAAGGAATGGCAAGCATGATTATAATGGGTTGCGAATAACTACCCAAAGCAATGGTCAAAAGACAAAAGATCAATAGCATGGCAATAATAAATCCAGACCACAAAGCATCCGTGGATTCCCGCATTTCCGCTTGACTTCCTTCATAAGTCCAGGCAATACCTGGAAAATCAGCACGCAATTGTGGCAAAACTCGCTCATTTAAAGCCTTTAGCACTCGAGTTTGTGCTGCTGCAGGTTCCACATCCATGCCCACATTGACCACTCTTTTGCCATCTCTCCGGTTAATATTTGTAAAGGTTTCTCCTTCTTTAATGCGCACTACATCCAATAAGGGAACAGCAGTACCATCAGGTGCCTGTATTATAAAATCCTCCAAATAATTGATGTCTTTTCTCTCCTCTAAAGGCAATTTCACCCTTACTTCAAATTCATTGATACCCCGAAGTTGCCGCATGGCCAAGGCACCAAAAAAGGCATCACGAATTTGTTGGCCTACAATATTGGGTGTAAGTCCAAGGTTTCGACCCTCGGGTAGCAATTCAAAGCCCAACTGCAGTTTGCCTTTGTTATAGTTGTCACTCACATCTCTTGTTTCTGTAAAGGTTTGCACCCGTTCCAAAAATGCCTGGCTTGCCCGCTCTAAAACGTCGATGTTGGGATGGCTCAAATCTACACTTATATCTTGTCGGGCACCGCCAGGACCTCTTTCCGCCTCAAAATTGATTTGGTCAACGCCCTTAATGTCTCCAATATTTTCGCGCCAAAGTGCGATAAGTTCTTTTGGACTCATGTCCCGCTGGTCTGGTGGTTTCATCACTATTTCCACGTCAATAAAATCCTTTCCCCGTACATTGGTTTTGACCCCATAAGCCACTTCGTAGAGGTTATAAATTTCAAACATTTTGTGGGTATTGTTAGTGATTTCTACGGCCACCTTTGCTGCCTGATCATTCGTAGTCCCTACAGGAAGTCTTACTGCGGCCTCAATCTCATCAGCAGCCACTTCAGGCATTAGCACCATGCCCATGTGATCACTGTAACCAAAACCTCCTACTAGAATCAATAGTGAGACGGCCCCAGAAAATGTGAGATAACGATTTCGCAGGCATAGGTCAAGAAAAGGCTTGTAATAGGTATTGATAAAACGGTTAAACCCAGATGCAATAGCTCCCTGCCATGTTTCTAACTTTTTAACCCAAGGATGCTTCTTTTCTTTGGGTGGCTTGGTTACATGAGAGGGTAAAATAAATAGGGCTTCGAATAAGGAAACAAAAAGTACTACTATTACCACTACAGGTAATGGCCACCAATATTTTCCTGTTTCTCCTGGTATGAAAAGTAGCGGCACAAATGCCATAATGGTGGTTAGCACACTTACGATAACGGGTTTAGAAACATCTTTGGCCCCTAAAATAGCCGCATCCATATGCGAATAACCTTTTTGTCGGTACTCATAAATGTTTTCTCCCACAACAATGGCATCATCTACCACAATTCCCATAACAATCAAAAAGCCAAACATGGAAATCATGTTGACACTAATTCCTACGGCTGGAAGAAAAATCATGGCTCCTACAAAGGATATGGTCATGCCCATCATTACCCAAAAAGCCAAGCGATACTCCAAAAACAAACCTAGAATAACAAGTACTATTATTATAGCCATGAGCCCATTTTCAGTAAGCAAAGAGAGTCTTTCCCGAAAATCTTCTGCTCTATTGCTTTCGATTCGTACTTGTACGCCTGGAGGCAAACTAGGCCTAAACTCCTCTAGTATATCTTTTACGGTAGCCTCTATATCCAGAGGCGATTGATTACCAATCCGAAAGACTTCCAGGTCTACCGTATTTTGCTGTTCAAATTGACCGTTAAACCCCACTTCCTCAAAGCCATCTCGTATACTGGCAATATCTCCTAAAGTAACTGTAGAGCCGGATTCGGAAGATATGATATCTATGGTTGAAAATTCCTCAGCCACCAGTTTCCGCTCTTCCATTCTTAAGAGAATTTCCCCAGAAAGCGTCTCTATAGATCCAGCCGGAATGTCTCGACTTGAATTTTCAATCAAGTCGGCCACCTGCCCCAAAGTGAGGTTGTATTTTAACAGTGTATTTCTTGGGATCTCCACATGTGTTACAAAATCAGGCACATTGCCGATTTCAACTTGGGTGATCTGATCATCACTAAGAAGCCTTGTTCGCAATCTTTCGGCTAAAATCCTAAGCGTCCATACATCCACATTGCCATAAATCCCTACCTGCATCACGTCCATTTGTTGATTTTGAAGGACAATTTGAGGTCTTTCAATGTCATCGGGAAAAGTCTGAATTCTGCTTACCGCTTGATTAATATCCTGAAGTGCCTTCATGCGGTCTGTACCAGGTATTAGCCAGATTTCTACAGTTCCTGAACCCTCATCAGCCTGGGAAATAATTTCTTTAATGCCTTGAACTTCTCTGACCTTTTCTTCAACCGGCAAGACAATACCTTGTTCCACCTCCTCTGGGGCAGCTCCAGGGTATACCACAGATACTTCCACTATGTCCAGTTGAAACTGTGGGAAAACTTCTTTTTGGATGGAATACATGGTGTAAACTCCTCCAAACAGTAAGATTACCATCAGCAAATTGGTGATGATTGGTCTTCTGGCCATAAAGGCAATGGCGCCTGTTTCAGTTTCTAGGTTTTTAGGTTCCTGCATGGTTTTAACTATTTATCAGGGTCCAAACGAAGCGGTGAACCATCAACTACAGTGGCAAGATCTGTTGCCACCACTTGGTCGTTGGCGGACAAGCCTTCATTGATATAAGCAAAATCCTGGTCCTCAAAGAGGATATTGACATTACGTATGTTCAATTTACCTTCTTGAATAACCCAAACGGTATTTCCAGGTCGTATGTATTGACGTTCAAGTCGGGTGACATCTACTAATTCGCGGGCTTCAATTTGTACTTCTACAAAGGTTCCAATGATCAAGGGAGGTTTATCTGGATTGGGTTTTCTTCGCAATAATGGATCAGCAATGCGAATAATTACTCGGGCTAATCGAGTTTGATTGTCCAAGGCTCCAACCAATCTTGATACATGCCCTTCGCGAAATTGTCCTGGCTCCCAAGCCGCTGGGTGTACAATTAATACTGGGGAACCTGTTCCACCAACCTCTTCTCCTATAGACAACCAGTTTACCTTGGAAAGAGGTATATTGGCCATTACCCAATATTCATCAATCCCTACCAAACGCCCCAAGTCTGAGCCAGGAGTGATTTGAGATCCTAGATTTACATTTCGTGACAATATATGCGCATCAAAGGGTGCCCTAATTCCCGCTCGCTCTAAATTTAATTCCGCTTGGTTTACCGCAGCTTCAGCAGCTTCCACATTGGCTTTTGCAGCTAACAGTTGAGGTTTCCTAAGAACCAGGTTCTGATTTTTGGAAGTCAACTCATCTCCAATTAATTCATAATCTTTTAGCGCTACATCCTGACGGCCCAGCTCAACTTCGTAATCCGATTGGGCCAAGGATAAATCACTTTTCCTCAATAGCAGTGTATTTTTATAATCAGCAGGATTGATTTGTAATAACAGCTCACCCTTTTTCACATAGGCACCAGGAAGGAACTGTTTAGCAATGCCTGTGATTTCTCCACCTACCTGATTGCTTAAGGAAATGTCGGTAGCTGGTTGAACAATGCCGGTTGCCACGATGGTAGGTGTAAAATCACCCTGCTCTGCTTGTACCACATCCACTAACATGGCAGTAGTTTTTGAGGCTCCTTCCATTTCAGCCTCTGGTGCTGTCCAGAAAAAGAGCATAGCGATTAGGACACAACCAATCAATAATCCCAGGCTTATAAATATGGTTTTTTTCTTAGTCATTTTGTCGGGATTGTGTTTTCATTCATGCTAAATTCCTCCTCGTTTTCAATGGGAGTTTGGAATCCCCCTGCAAGGGAGCGGTAAAGGGAAACCCTGTACAAAAGCAAGTTCAATTTTTCTGTGACCATTTCTCTTTTCAATTGCTGCATCTGATCCAATGTGACCAGCACATCAAGGTAGGCAATGGACCCATTGAGATATTCAACCCGCAGTTGTTGAAATGTCCGTTCGGCAAGGTTCAGTTGCTTTTCAAGGTTTTTGATAATTTCTTTTTGAAGACTTTCACGAACCATTGCATCTTCCACCTCCTGAAGGGCTTGTAAAATGGTTTGACCATACTCTTGAACCTGTTGTTCTCTAAAAGCTTCTGCTTGTTTCTTTTCGGCATTTAATCTTCCACCGTAAAAAAGTGGCATCAATAAGCTACCTGTTAAAGATGCTGCCTGAGATTCCACCAAGTTGGTAAGTGTATTGGATCTTAAGGCCCCGGTAAGGTTGAAAGAAAGTCTTGGATAAGTATTGCTAATCGCTACTGCAACCTCCCTGTCGGCAGCCTGCATGCGATTGAAACTGCTTTGAATGTCAGGGCGTCTATTGATCAATTCCATGGGTAAACCAGCGTCAGGAATGGAATTTAGATTCGGTAATTTGCTGTCCGGAGCGACTAAAAGCTTGCCTGGCGCGATGCCAAGCAATACTGCAAGCCTGTTTCTTAATGTTTTCACCTCCATTTGTACAGAAAGCGCTTCTTCTTTGGTGTTTTCAATCAGCTGTTCCTGACGAAGAATGTCCACACCTCTTACCTGCCCGCTCGCAAACCGCGCTCGGATCAGTGCCAACACTTGTTGGTTGTATTTTGTTTGTTCTTGAATCAATTTCAGTTGTTCTTGAAAAGCTTTAATGGAAAACCAAGTCAACGAAACTTCTCCAGCTATGGTAATGGCAAGGGTTTGGTAATCTAGGTAACTTGCCATTAAACGATTTTCTGCTGCTAGCTTACTTTGCTTTACTCTTCCCCAAAGATCTACCTCGTAACTTGTTCGCAAAGACAATTGAGTGTTTTCTCCCCCTACAAAATCAGGAGCAGGTCTACTTGCGCCTCCCTGTAGTTCTAAAAACACTTGAGGAACTCTCTGAGAAGAAATTATGGCAACATTACTGGCTTCTTGTGCGACCTGAAACCAAGAGCTTTTCAATTCTAGATTGTGAGCTATAGCAGTATCTATCAATGCATTTAATTGGTTATCCTTAAAAGCAGCCCACCAGTCGGTTTCAAGTTCAGAAACTCCTGTTGGAAGAGAAAAACTTTCCGGGAGCTCCACAGGAACATCTCTTGTAGTGACTTTATTTCCACATGACAAGGTTAGCCAAATTATCCCAATGCAGCACATGATAAAGGGATAGGAAGACTTTTTGAAGGCACCTGAAGTACTATTAAAAGGAAAGTTTAATGATTGATTACAATTCAAAAGGTATTGGGTTTTTTTTGAAGATAACAAAAAACAGTTGGTATGCAAAGGCAACTATTTCTTTTAACTATATAACTATTTACAATTAAAAATGTTTTATGGCCAATAGTTAACCTAAATGTCCTATTATTGGATCTAAAATGCTTTTCACTTCTTTATTGTGAACTAATCTTTACAAACCAGGTTACCAAAAAAATAGTATAAAACCACTTCCCGTAAAAATGAAAATACTTTACCCCTGGCTACAGTCAGTACGGAGAAATCCTATAACATTATTCGGGATTAAAACATTTTTGGAAAAACACAAGTCATTAACTTCAATGCAAGCCAGTACACAAAGCATTTAATTCTTCAGCAAGTTTTCAATAAAAATTCCGCATTGCTGGTTTGATGCACAAGCCAAATCTCAGCATGGAAGTATATTGATTATAATCATAAAGGTTTTCTCCATAGCCATTGTACCATTGCAGGAAAAGGTATTGGTTGGCTGAGGGAACAGGTTTGAAGTTTAACTCTACAATGGTGTTGACGGCATTGAATTTTTTGGTTGGATTGAGCACCAGGCTTGCCCAAAAATTATCATTGTAACTGCGGTAATTGAGTGCCAATAATCCATATCCCCTATATCGAAAAAGATCTTTGTTTTCATCTCCCAAAACTCCAGCCCATATTTTTCCTTGAAGAGAAATACTAGGATTGTAAAAATACACTCCTGAAAGCGTAATGAAATTCCAACTTCTGGAATATATGGAATCCAGCCCATTTGATTCATGTTCAAAAGAAAGCGCAACACCTCCCCTTAACTCTTTATTACTTAATACAGGCCTGATCAAGGTTATACCTGGATTGTAATTGTTATCAGCGAAAGGAGAAGAATTTTCATAAATATCCCAAAATGATTTCTGGGTATATGTGAGCAACAAGGAAGTTCGGAAGGGCAATCTGGACTTGGTCAGTCGCTGACTAATACTAATCTGGTATTTGGCATCCGCTGTTTGCTTGTTGATTTCCTTATTTGTTGGCACCCCTGTAATAAAATAATTGTCCCTGAACATCCCAAAGCTAGGTTGAGCATCATAAAGGTCTAAAAACTCCTCTTCTGATATTTTAAGGTAATTAATCCTCCTGAAATCATAACTACCAGTATCAATTTGTTCTTCCCACATGGATTGTAGTTCCCTGATTTGGGCGTTGGTGGTCAGGGAAAATGAGAATAGAAAAAATAGAAGGACGAACCCATTTTTGGTTGACATCCTACAGTTTATGAATTCAATCAAATTTAATATAGGTTTGGTGAAAAATGGATTTTAAATGCTTGCCCATTAATTGCTTAGTAGCCTTTTACCAAACTTAAGCAAAACCTGTGGTATGAAAATCAAATAATAAGGATTTTAGAGATTTTGCTTAAATTCTTCACATTTTTAATTGAATGTTTAAAGATTAGCACCTTGATTGAGAGCGCACGCTTTTGGAAGAAAGTAAGAAGCAATATCATTATTAAAAATCTGACCTTTAAACCCGAAAAATGCAATAGGCATTCTATTACATGCTGAAATCGCTTTAAAATCAGCCCTTCCTTGCTGTTTTCAATTTCACCATAACGGTGCTATGCTAAAATCTCCAAACAGTCTGATTTTCTTGCGATTGCAACACTTCCCGTAAACACGGGACGGGCTTCACCCCTGACTATTGTCAGGACGGAGAAATCCTAATACATAATCCGGGTTAAAGCTTAAAGAATGCTTATAATCATTTATCATTCAAAAAAAAAAAAAAGCCTTGCCAATAATAAAGGCAAGGCTAATGATTGTATTTATAGTTTAATTCTTAATTATTCCAAGGCTTGGCATTTTTAGCCTTTGGGCCTGTAGTTCTAGGTTTATTTGAAACCAATTCTATTTGTTGGAAATTCTGGTTCTCTTCTTTCCAAACTTTACTGTTTTTTGCACTTGGTCCTTGAAGTTTATTTGAAGTATGCAAAGTGTATACTTTTTTTGGACTGGCATTGTCGGATTTTTGCCAAGGCTTGTAATTTTTTGCAGCGGGACCTTTTAGGTCATTTCTATCCTGAGCAAAACTAAACGTAGCAATTGTCATAAAAGCGAAGGCTAGCAGTATACTTTTCATTTGTATGTCGTTTTTTGTTAATTTCTATTGTCTAGTAAAATTAACGCCAAACAAGGGGCTTAGATACTCTAAGAAAATTGGTAAATTGTAGTAATGCTAAATACTGAGATAAAACATCCGTATTAATACGTATATTTTATAATAACTTTAGTTGAGAGGCCTTATTGATCAGTTCAGGAGTATTTTTAACTTCAATCTTTTTCATCATATTGTTCCGATGGGTCTCGACGGTACGGGTACTTATGAAGAGGTTTTGGGCGATTTCTTTGGTTGTATGTC
Organism: Cyclobacterium sp. L-R; assembly: GCF_056859355.1. Lineage (NCBI taxonomy): Bacteria > Pseudomonadati > Bacteroidota > Cytophagia > Cytophagales > Cyclobacteriaceae > Cyclobacterium > Cyclobacterium sp. L-R. The sequence continues at coordinate 103,448 of NZ_JBSXOH010000095.1, read as the reverse complement.
CCTCTGCGATCAGTTTTAGAATTTCCATTTCTTTGGGAGACAGTTTCTTGGGGCTGACCCCTTCAAGAGACATGATATTGATCATTTTTTGAGAAATCTCTTGATTAAAGTATTTGTTACCATTAAGCACAGTATCAATTGCTTTTAGCAATTCTTCCTCATCAGCATTTTTAAGCAAATAGCCATAAGCACCTGCTCTTATTGACTGCATAATATAGTTCCCATCATCATGCATAGATATAGCAATGGCCTTGATATTGGGATACTTTTTTTTAAGCTTAATAAGCACCTCAAAACCATTCATTTCAGGCATAGTAAGGTCTAGAAGTACGATTTCGGGGAGGTTTCCAGATTTTAGTTTATCAAAAAAATCCTTTCCATTTTCTGAACTGATTAAAATTTCAAAATCATCATTTTTTGACAAAAGAGAGTGGATTCCATCTCTGAATAACTGATGATCGTCAACAATGGCAATTTTAATTATATTCATCCTTTATAGGTATTTCTACTTCCACTTCTGTACCGTCCTCATCAGATTTGATATGTAGGTACCCGTTAAAAATTTCTATTCGTTCCCTAATATTCCTCAACCCAGACCCATATTTAACACTATCTTGATCAAATCCCTTACCATTGTCAAGATAATAAAAGGAAAGCTTGTCACTAAATTCTGTTAAAGATATTGTGATTTTATTTGCCCCGGAATGTTTAAGGGAATTATTGATTAATTCCTGGCAAACTCTAAAAATACAAATGTCAAGGTCAATGTTCCATTTTCCAGTGTTTCCCTTGGTCGCATCTTCATAAACTATTTCTATTCCACTAGATTTTTTAATTACATCAATAAAGCTTGCCAATGCCTTGCCAACCCCAAAGTCAACCAAAACCGTGGGCATTAAATTATAAGTCATTCTTCGAATTTCATCAATGGTACCATCTACCACCAAATTGATTTTCTTTTTGTCACTTAAAGGTAAATCTGAGGTTTGAACCATTAATTTTAAGCTGGTTAGCAAAGGACCAAGTCCATCATGCAAATCCTTGGACAATCGCTTGCGTTCATTTTCTTGTCCTTCAATCAAGGATTTTTTGGCCATCAAACGACTTAGGTTTTCAGCATTTTCATATTCCTTTAATTTTTCTTGCATGAGCATCAATGATTTCCCCAATAAATCCCCTTCACCAGACAATTCATACTTTGCCTTCATGTTCATATTGCCTATTTCTGAGGAGAATTGAATGGCCTCACGAATGGATTTTTGTAGTTTTTCTAAGGCCACAAACATTTCATTGATCTCTTTGGTCGGATAGGTATTGACAATTTTAAAATCATAATTCCCTCTTGTCATATTATTGAGGAAGAACCTCATTTTCAGAAGGGGCTTTGTCAATACAACTGTAATAAAAAAGGAAAATGTAAGCGCAAAAATCAGCACTAAAATAGAGATTAAGATAAGCTTGTTTCTCATCTTTAGAAGTGGTGTGGTCACTTCTTCCACATCCATTTCAGATAATATGGCCCAATCAAAATATGGAATATCCAATTTATGATAAGAACTATACACAGGTATACCACGGTAGTCGTTAAAGACACCAAAGCCATCTACACCTGCAAGTGCTTGCTCCGCTCCTATTGTTTTGGCCAGAATTTGACCCGGAGCTATATCTGGAAAAAACCTTGAAACAGACCTCAATCGATAATCAGGGCCAACTAAATAGGTTTCACCACTTTCACCCATCCCGGTTCGCTCCATTAATATTTCCTGAATGGCATCCGTCTTTAAAAATTCAATTTTCCGGATTTCATTTTTTACTTTCTTTACCATTGCGATCAGTACATTGCCATCTGTAGAACAAGAGCTTAGGTCTGTTAATACTTGTTCATTTGGGAGCGAATTAACCTTATTCTTCAAGCATTCAATGTCCACCTTATCCGAATATTGAGTATAGGGATCTATAATCTCATCCTCTACTATTGCATGGTTTTCACTAAGAAAAGTACCTACTTCGGTTTTTAAGAAGGCTTCCAACTGAATTCTTTTTAGTCTTTTAATAGAAGTCAGCTGTAAAATAACTCTTTCATCAAGCGCATTCTTAAATTCTTTGTAAGAAAAAATAGAAAGGATCACCACTACCAGTATTACCAGAGAATTGATTAACAAGATTATCCATGACCTTATACTTTTCATTGTACGCTTCTTGTTTCTTTTACTCCCTATTGGCATTGTAAACTTTGAAACTTAAAATCTGAGGCTCTTCAACAGAAGCATTGACCTTTAGTCTTAAAGCTGTAAATTCCTGATTATCAAATTGATATATAAACTTGTGTCCTATTACACTACCTTGAAAAATCTTTTCCCATTTACCTCCTGTTTTCCCCTCTACCGTAAATGCCCTAACCCGTTCCCCAAAGGTAATGTCTTCCATCAAAACAAGTTGATTAACGGTTTGTTTTGATGGTAAATTTAATTTAAAAATTTTACCCGTTCCGGAGGTTTCAGCGATAGGATTAGAAAACCTTTTCTTGATTTCATCTCCCCATTCCTTTAACCTTTTCACGTCAGGTTCGGGTAGCAAGCCATCAGGGTTTGGGGTTAAACCTATAATCAAAGTGGAATTCCTTCCAACGGATTTATAATACATGTTCATTAGCTCAGCCAATGGGTAAATATGGCCTTCATCCCCTGGTTCCCAAAACCACTCATGCCTTCCATTATAACCCCTCAGTGGTGCATCACTCATTGCAGGGATATAATAATCTCCATCAGGATAACCATGTTTCAGTGGTTTGAAGTTGTCTTTATCGCCCCTATTGTTAAACCAGGAGGGGGTTATGTAAGTACCCCAGCATGGATAAGGCACTGTTCCGGTTTCACTTCCTCCCCAGCGAATATCCGCTCTTTGTAGGTTATGATAAAAAAGCCCATTGGGTTGGTGTTTTTCAAAAATGGACAGTACGTCCGGACCGCCTTGTTCAGGTCCATGGGCACCGCCATCAAACCATACTATGGCCAGTTCCCCATACCTGGACATCAACTCTTCGACCATGCCTTCACAAATTCGATTGTAATGAGCTTGTCTTTCTTTGGCAAATTCATTGTCTCCATTTACCTTAAAGTCATGAACACCATAAAAGGAATTCCAACGAATCCCTATATAAATCCCAGGTTGTACACCATACTTCCTACATGATGCTACAAAGTCCCTAACAATGTCTCCCTTTCCATCTTGCCATTTAACAGCCTTTAGAGAATAAGGGTTAACATCACTTTGGTACAAGGCAAAACCTGTTTCATGGGTGGCTGTTAGAATGGCAATTTTACAGCCTGCATCTTTGGCTGCTTTTATCCACTGGTCCGTATCAAGTTTTTCGGGATTGAAAATATTGTAATCTGCAATAGGTGTAATTCTATTCTTTGCCTGATTGTATTTAATTCCGTCAAAAACATGCAAGTCATAATGAAACACAGCTACTTGTTCCGAATTTTGCCAGGCCAATTGTGCTTCTGTGGGCAATGGAATTTGTGCAAAAAGTGAATTCGATAATAAAATTAATAATAGGGCAATTACATGAAATGGATTTGATTTGAGCATCTGTTGTTTTGACAGTAAACTAAATTTTAGACCGGAATAGGAATTAGGTTTATTGTAATTTCCCTTTTAAAGCATCTACCGGATCCATAGATACAATTTTACGGGTAGGAATAAAGCTAACTATTGTTGCAGAAAATATCACTATCGAGGCAGAAGAAATCAAAAGCGCAGGGCTAAATGAAGGGTAAATCCTGTCTCCCAAACCTATTCCCATGTCTGCAGTGACGGATCCAAAGGAAATCCCAGTACCTGCCAGGTACCAAAACAAGGGAACACCGATAAGCGCTCCTACAAACATAGAGAAAAGGCTGTACATGCTACCTTCAATCGTAAAAAGCCCTGTAACCTGAGTCCTTGTCATTCCCAAAGCGATATAGGTGCCAATCTCTTTCTGTCTACGAAAAACAGAAAGTACTTGAGTATCGAAAATGGCCAACAGTGCAATAGCCAATAACATAAAATAAATTATACGGGCACTTGCTCTTTCCACCTCAATGACATCGTTAATGTTTTGCAGCAGTTTTTCTTGACTTAAGTACTTCCAGTCTCCAAAGTCAGTTTCGTTAAAATGTTCGTCAGCAATCAATATGGTGGCTTCATTTTCCAGTCCTGTAATGCTCCATAAATCCTCCAAAGTCATCCAAATCTGGCCTTGATCTACAGTGCTGATTGTGGTATTGAAAATGGTTGCTACCACCACGTTTGTAGCATCGAAAGTACCGTTTTTGTCTCTCCAACGAAGGGTGATTTCATCCCCCTTGGAAAGGTTGGCAGCTTTTGCCATCCTTTTACCTATGGCCACAGGAATGGCTCCCTGCTGTTTGTCCAAATTACTCATAGGAATCTTTAGCAGTTTCTGACTTTTAGGAAGCCCATTTAAATTGACGGATAGCATTCTGCCATTGGGGTAAATAGAAGCCTGCCTAATCAGTAGTGGTGTTAAGCCTTTGGTTTCGCTTTTATTGAATTTACTGTGTGCATCCTGAATCGTAAATGGGTTGTAAGGCTCATAATCCTTGTGTTGAAACTGTCCATTACCAAATTCCCAATTGATGGCATCTCTTTTTGCTTGTTGATTCCATCCATCCAAGAGGCCATTGTAAAAGAGAATAACCAAAAAAGTAAAGGTCAGAATACCAACATTTAGCCAAGTTCTTAATCCAGCTCCAATAAGGTTTCTATACGCAAGTTGGAAGGAAAGCTTCATAGTAATAGGACATTGAGAAAACACATCATTTTTTTAAGGAGGCTTTGGTGAAAATATAATCTGGAATGGGCGGATTAAACTGTACTTTTTTGAGGATGAAATCTGTTCCTTCCCCAGCCTTTAAAACATCCTTGAAATTGATTTTTTTGGGATACCATCGACCGTCAATTTGTTCTATTTCAGACATCACTGTTCTCTTCAATAATTGTCCACTTTTGGCAAATAACTCTTCTTGAAGGGGAATGTACCGTTCCTGATCTATCCATATTTTCCGTTTATGGTAACTTACATTTTCTACAGAAGCAATCAATTCCAAAGTCCATACCTTTCTCCCAGCAATGGTCTCTTCTCCTATAACTTTCCCATCATAAATTTCTGAAAGTTTTCTATCTTCCATCATGTCTTCATAGGACAAGTCTGAGCCCATAACGGATTGCCTTAACATATGCCCTGAAAGTTGAATGGTACGGTCTGTAGATGGGGAATAGATCCACAAGCGGTCGCCAAGTTTTAGCATTTTAGTACCTCTTTCCCTTTCTGGATAGAGGTATTCGGTAAAGGATTTTTGATTGCCCTCGGTAAAGGATTTTGAACCGATGGTTTGAACATTTCTTTTGCCTCTGATAACCATCTCAGATTCGGTGATTTCTGTTTTAGAGACCATGTTTTTGTCCACTTTTTCCAAAATGTCCTTGGCATCTTGGGCCTTGGCCTGAAGGGTCCAGAGGGACAAAAGACAAGCTATAATCAATCGTTTTTTCATGATTTTATTTATTTATAATCAATTGAAAATCATATTTAGGTAAGTAATTTAATCCTGATAATTTAAACCTCTAATTCCTTGAACAAAGTGGCGGTTTCTCTTTTGTAAATACCTATTCCTGAGAGCATATTGCCAAAAACCATGGCAAAAACACCAGGGATAAAGCCTATATAGTAAAGGTCTGGAGTTACTTTAGCTCGCATTACTGTGGGCATCATCATGGATGAATTGTCCACCATGCCTTCTATATTGATCCCATAGTTTTGCAAATAAAATGCGCCAAGAAGCCCTAAACTCGTTCCCACCAAGGAACCTATAATGCCTATTAAGGTAGCTTCTAAAACCAAGGAGCGGTAAATTTTACCTTTAGACTCCCCAAGCGCCAAGCGAATACCAAACTCCTGGTACCGCCTTAATCCACCAATTAGGCCAGTATTCCACAGCACCACCGACATGGCTCCCACAAAGATGATCACAAAAATGGCTGACATATTATTGGCATAATCCAGAAGATCTCCCAGGTTATTTTGTGCACGAAGGGTAAACATTTCCGGAGCATATTCGTCGGGATTGTCTTTCATTTTTTCGTTAAACGCTGTTTCCAAGGCAATTGCAGCCTTGTCATCGTAGACCCCATTGTTGTAAAAGCCCAGTATTCCTCCGGTTCCATCTTCCATGTCCAGCATTTCCTGAGCAGCAGTGATATCCAGGAGAATGGCACCCCTGTCCATTGCAGCAAGTCCAAAGCGAATGGTTCCACTTATTATAAAGTTTTGGAATGTCATACTGCCATTCATCGTAGTACCAAAGTAGGTCACTTCATCTCCTATTTTGAGATTCAATTTGTTGGCAAATTCATCTCCAATTAAGGCTTCTTTGGCATTTTTAGGGAGATTTCCAGACACAATCGAATTGGTAATATTCATTCGCTCCACTTCCCCGCTTGATGCATCCAAAAGTTTTATGGCTATTCCGGCAGCAGGTCCCTGACCTTTGGATTCCCCACTTCCATCGGGAGCATCCAGTAATCCCCCAAATCGAATTCTTTTAACCCATTGCAAATCAGGATAATTTACCTGAAGAGCTGTTATCAGGCTGTCTACGCCTAGTAAGGCCAGGTCGTTAGGAAGCTGGTCCTTGTTCTCTGCATAAGCCCGAGACATGATTTTAACATGACCTGTATCAAATTTCGCGTTCTGGTCGACCATATCTGTCATGGCACCACTTAGAAAACCACTTAAAACTATCGTGAGGGACACCCCTAGGGAGATGACGATAATTGGGAGCATGCTCCTGCTTTTGTCCCTGATAATTCCTTTAAATAAAAATTTTATCATTGTAACTTTCCTTTTAATGCTTCAACTGGGTTCATATAAGCTATTTTTTTGGCTGGCAAAAAGCTGACAATGGTCGCTGAGACAATCACCAATACCATGGTACCTAAAATAAGTTGTATTCCGAAAACAGGAAATATTCTTGAAGCCATGGTTACTCCCATGTCTTGAGTTACATTTGGAAATGATATTCCATTTATGGCCAAATAAGCAAAAATAGGTAGGCCAACAAGCCCTCCTACCAGCATGGCCAAGATACTATACATGCTTCCTTCCATAGTAAATAAAACTACAACCTGACCGGGGGTCATTCCCATAGCCACATAAGTACCTATTTCTTTTTGCCTGCGAAATACAGACAATACTTGGGTATCAAAAATGGCCAATAAAGCGATGGCCAATAACATTAAGTACATAATAGATCCTGAAATCTTTTTTGATGCAATGATCTCGTTAATGTTTTGAAGCAATTCCTCCTGGCTTACAAATATCCACCCATCTATTTCTTGGTGGGAATATGCTTTATTTGCAACGAAATAAGTAGCCTCTTCTTTAAGTCCTGTCATGGCCTGAAGCTGTTCAAGGTTTATCCATATTTGTCCAGCATCAATATTGCCTACATCCGAGTCGAAAATTTTGACTATGCTGATGTTCATCGCATCAAATGTTCCATTTTTATCTCTCCAGCGCAATAGCACTTCCTCCCCTTCTTTCAATTTGGCCGCATCTGCCATTCTCTTCCCTATAATTGCTTGGATGGTCTCTTTTTGCGAGCTCAGATAAGTTGTAGGAAGTTCCAACTGAGTTTGATCCGCTGGTATTCCTTTTAAAGCAATTGAAAGCATCCTGCCATGTGGGTAGATGGATGCCTGCCTGATTAAAATTGGCGTCAACATAGGAAATTCTTCTGGCGTGTAGGGCTTATGGGCATCTTGAATGGAAAATGGATCAAAGGGATCGTAATTGTCTGTTCTCAATTCCCCATATCCAATTTCCCAATTGATGGTATCCAACTTGGCCTGATGATTCCACCCATCCAACAAGCCATTATAGAAGATGATGAGAATGAAAGAAAAGGCCAAAATACCGACATTCAGCCAGGTTCTCAATCCAGCACCTATAAGGTTTTTGTAGGCGAGTATAAAGGCCAGTTTCATGCTTGTACCTGCTGGTTTTTGTTCTTTACATCAGACACGACTTTTCCATCTTTTAAAGAAACGGTTCGGTCCAGATAAGCCATGACTTTTTCGTCATGAGTAGAGAAAAGGAAAGTAGTTCCCAATTCCTTGTTCAGGGTTTTCATGGTTTTCAATATGGCATGCGCATTGGCAGAATCCAGGTTAGCGGTTGGTTCATCGGCCAACAATATCTTTGGGCGTTTTACCATGGCTCTTGCTATGGCCACCCTTTGGCCTTCTCCACCAGACAGTTTATCTGGCCTTTTATTGGCCATACTTTCCAAACCTACCCATTCCAATGCTTCCATTACGGCCTTCTTTCTTTCCTCTTTGGCTATATCTTGGAGAAGCAAAGCAAATTCTACATTTTCAAAGACCGTATAAACCGGGAGAAGGTTGAAAACTTGAAAAATAAAGCCAATATGCAGATTCCTTAATTTAGCGGAATCCTTATGACTGAGTTTGGCTATGTCTTTCACCATGACCAATGCTTCTCCTTCCGTGGGACTGTCCAAAGACCCTATAATATTTAACAATGTGGTTTTCCCTGAACCACTAGGTCCCACAAATCCGGCAAACTCACCTGCATTAAAAGACAAGGAGACATCATTTAGGGCAGTGAAATAACCGTCCCCTACTTCAAATTTCTTGGTAACATGTGACAATGAAATTATTTTTTCCATAGTGCTTCTATTAATGGTTGTAGACCAACATCAGCCTTAAACCAGGGCCTTTAAACTGGTTGACAAATTCGTTTTGTTGAATACCTTGTTGTATAGATTCAGGATTGTAATACCCCATCACGTATCCTGTTAAATTTTTAAATTGGTGAGAATAGTTAAGAAAGAAGCTGGTATTGTAACTGCTCCAATCGTAATACATGACAGTGGTTATGTTATCAAAAAAGCTCAAGGGATACATTAGGGTAGCTGCAGTAATATGCATGGCATTGTTGACAGCAAAATTCTTCTCGTCAAAATTGATTTGCATGTGTTCCATAACGACATTTAGCCCTGTGCCTACAGGAAAGGTATAATCAACCCCTATATTTAGTAAAGTTTGGTTGGTAAGATTTCCAAGGTCCTTGTTTCGATGAACATAAACCGATTCAAACCATAAGCCTACGCCTAAATCCCATTTCCCATCTAAGCCAAATCTGTTTTCAGGAATTTTATTTAAAGTATTGACTTGATCGATAGTCATAGAGCTGGCAGTACGATAGTGGTAGGAAAAGGCCAATTCACCTTTGGGTACTGGATTTTGAATTCTCCCGCCAAATTCCGGAATTCTTTTATTGGTAGGCACCACGTCAAAGCCTCTCGCTTTCTCATTGCCATAAAGTCCCCAAAGCCTAATATTGGCATTGTTCAAAAAAGTATATCGGCCCATGATTCCATAAACCCCATTGGTCAGTTGAAGTGGATCTCTGGGGTCTATCTGATTAAACCATTGTAAGGGACGCAAAATAACGGCTGAACCAAAATCTATTTTCTGTAATCCCAGTCTAATTTCAAATTGACTGGAACTGTACCTCATCCATATCCTATAAGGGTTAATATTGATAGCTGACTCGCCCGTGTTAAAATCAGAAAAGAGTACTGTACTGGATAGGTTCGCTGAAGCTACCAGGTCAATGTTTTTTATTGAATCCAGAGAAGTTTTCAACCTAAACTCAGGAATATATCTAGCCCCAAAGAAAACTGGAAGGTCATTTTTCGGGCTATAACTACTAACAATAGATGCCTGACCATGGAAAAAGTCCTTCTGAGCAAAAGATTGCTGGATTGAATAAATAGATAAAAGCAATATTAAGACCAAGGCTTTCATTTTAACTTTTCAGGAGACACAATGCCATAAAAAAAGAAATTTACCATTTCCATTATCAAATCCTCAGTGCTATCATACATGGCCATTAGTTTTTCATCCCTTAGTTTTTTATTGATGTCATTCATCATATAGGTTAAAAAAGGAAAATGGAGGTCCTTCCTTACCCATCCCTCCTTTTGTGCAGCTTTCAGGTGTTCAATAAATTTTTCCTGACCATTTTTGTTGGCTTCAAGTATCAGTTGCTGCAATTCCTCTTCTTCATTATTCATTATGTCAGCTATAAATTCCTGACTTATGCCTCGAGAAAATTCATGTTCTAATAATACCACTTCCTTCATCTTTTGAGGAAAGTCAATTTCCTTTGCCATTATGGTATCGTATAATTGCTCACTCCTGTTAATTACATCCTTCAATACCATGACTGCCACTACTTTTTTATTGGCAAAACTCCTATAATAGGTCATTTTGCTAACGCCGGCTTTTTCGCATATTTCTTCTACTGTGACCTTATTGATCCCATATTTCCAGAAACAATCTTTGGCAGCCTTTAAAATGGCCAATTGGCTTTTGGTTTTCTTTGTCAAATTAATGTTACTTATTTTCTTACAATATACGATTTTAGTAACATTTATCAAATTTAGTAACAATAAAAATATAAATTGAATGTTATTGTAAAGCTCTGATTTGGGGTAAATGGAAGATTCTACTATAGGTTAAACCCGAAATATGCAATAGACATTCTATTACGTGCTGAAATCACTTCAAAACCCCCAATCGTTGCTGTTTTCAATTTCACCATAGCAGTGCTATGCTAAAATATCTAAACAGCCTGATTTTCTTGCGATTGCAACACTTCCCGTAAACACGGGACAGGCATACCCCTGTCCTGGTCAGGGCGGAGAAATTCTATTACATAATTCGGGTTAAAAAAGTTGGAACCCTACGAGATGGATACGTTAAGATTTTGTCATTATTGTTGCAGAAAAATGGCAACAATAACGCCAAAATCAATGCGTAAGAATCATTTAACCATGGGATAGATACTCGTGGGTATATTAATTTACCCCTTGGGGTTTTCGATTTGTATTATACACTTTGGTATATCATTTTATATTACTCCTCTAAAATACCTTTGAATACTTTATTTGCTCCTCTATTGGCTAAACTGCTTGTAATAAAAGTGACTTTATTCCCATCAAAGGAAAATTTAAGTGTTTCGGTATGGGGACTTTCGATGTATTTAATTTCAATAACGAGTGTTTGAAAATCTTCCCAATAATAATTGGAAAAGACCTTGTATGGGGCAAGTCCGTTCAAGGCCTTTTTTGCATGGGCCACTAAATAGGGTTGCTTTCTGTCTGTCATGCCAGAAACCCACTGTTCCTTACCAACGATTAATTTATAGTTCTTTTGCTCCTCAACTACATTCAACTCCAAATTATTGGATTGAAAATCAATATGAAAATTCACCTTTTCGTCTTCAGCTACCAAGGCAATGTTTTTCCCATTTAATCTATTTTCCATCCATTCATTTTCAACCCCTATTGCAGGATCATGACTAAGGTTATCTAGCTTTTCCTTCAATACCAAATCTTTGGTACTATTACTTTCCCTATCAAAAGCAGGCAGTATATGTTCCCAAACTTCACTAAGAAGACCTTGAAGATTGGCCGTTTCAGAGGTAATGACAATGACAGCTTCCTGTTTCGGTAAAACTAAAATGTATTGTCCATAAGCCCCGTCGGCACGATAAGAATCATGGCGACTTCTCCACATTTGATATCCATATCCCTGAAGCCAATCACTTTTCGCCTTTTCCTCTACACTAGCATTGGGGTTTTGTAGGATTTTTAGGCTTCTGGCTTCATTTATCCAACTTTCTGGCAATATTTGTTTCCCATTCCAATTGCCATTCTGCAAAAAGAGTTGGCCCAACTTAGCCATATCTTCTGTTTTAACCCTTAGCCCATAGCCTCCGGTGTTAATCCCTTGCGGACTTTTTTCCCAATCTACTCCACTGATTCCCAAAGGTTCAAATAGCCTCGGCCTTAGGTAGTCAAAAAGGGTTTGCCCAGTTACTTTTTGGACAATGGCAGACAACATATAGGTAGCTGCTGTATTGTACACGAATTGGCTTCCTGGTTGATTTACTATGGGTACACCCAAAAATGATTTTGCCCAGTCCTCCGTTCTTACAATAGAAAAAGTATAGTCCCTTGGATGTCCCACACTCATTGTAAGCAGGTGTTTAATCTTCAATTGTTTCAGGTTTTCACTAACCACTGAGGGAAGGGATTCAGGGAAAAATTTAATCACCTGGTCTTCCACGGAGATAAGTCCCTCGCTTACTGCAAAACCAACTCCTGAAGCAGTATAGGTTTTGCTTACAGAATACATGGTATGCTTTAAATTTGGGCCATAAGGATCCCACCAACCTTCAGCGATTACTTTGCCTCTCCTCAAGACCATCAGGCTATGGAGTTCGTGTTCACTATCACCTACTTTATCAATGAAGGATAAAATTCCTTGCGCATCTACATTTTCAGCTGATGGTGTACTGTAGGCAAAATCAGTAGCTCTTTCCTGCCCTATTGCCGGAAATGTAAGGAAAAAGAATAAAATTAATTTATAAACTGATTTCATAGAATTGGTTATTTATTGGCTGGGATGTAGGAACTTTATCTGACGTATTTTTGAAAATTATTCAATGTTTCCTGGTAATCAAATTGTAGGTCTTCATGTAGGGCTTCAATCAGTTTCTCAATCTTCCTTACCTGCGAAGCATATAAATTATCGATTACAGGATGATGGAATTTGAGGTAACCATATTCAATAATTTTCTCACAGAAAAAGAAAAGTAACTCAATGATGGTCACCTTGTCCTTCGTCAGTTTCAAACTTTTATTCATCATTCTCCTGATGGCCTGAGCAGATTTTTTAGCCGTAAAATAACTTTTTAAATTTGCATTTTCGAAAGCCTCTTCCAGTTCATCTTTCACCATGGTCAAATACAATTCATGGTTATCGGATTCAAAAAGTTTGAAGTACACAAAAGCCTTATTGTCACGGCTTAATTTACTTAGTTGCAATACCAAATCAACCAATTCGGATTCATCCCTTTGTTTCAGTTCCTTTTTAATATTAGCCAGGCTTGGAATCTTCATTTTGAAAAATATTTATTTAACAGTTAAGTAGTATAGGATAGAATCGCTTTAATTATTTTTTTAACGCTGACTTTTACTTTCCTCTCCATTACTGAGTAGGTAAGCAAATGCATCTGCACCGGGTGTTTCACGAAGGACCACAGTAATAATGGCAATTATAGGTATAGATAAAACCATTCCTATGATACCCCAAATGGCATTACCGATAATAACCGCTAAAATAATAAAAAAGGGATGCACATCTACTTTATTCCCCAGTATAATGGGTTGAAAAATATAAGAGTCAAGAAATTGAACAATCAAAAATGTGGCTGAAATTCCCACCAAAGTATAGAATTCCCCTCCTGATAACAAGCCTATAAAGAGAGCCAAAACATAACCTGCCATATTGCCTATAAAAGGAATCAAAGAAAGAAAGGCCGCAATAAAGCTAATCAACAAAAAGTCTTCTGCACCTGAAATCCACATCCCTAAACTGTAAAGTACCACCAAAATAACCATTAAAATCAACCGTCCATTAAGGTAATGTCTAACCACCAAAGCAGAATCGTGGGTCACTCTTTTTACTTTTTCTTTGCTATCATCAGAGAATAACTTCAAGATAAAGGTGTAAAACATATGTCTAAAGTGAATGAGGAAAAAGAGGTAAACAAACATTAAGAGAAAGTCAGCTGCTGTACCCATGACTTTTCCCAACATCGAAAATGCTTCTTCCTGTTTTACTTCTGAAGGTTTTTCTTCTTCATTCAGTTTTTCACCATTTAGGCCATAAGTAGTTTTATAAGCCTCTAACTTGCTTCGTTCCAGAGGGGTATGAGCCAGAACAAATAGCTCCACTTTTTGTGCAACCGGGCTCAATCGCTCTTTCATAACTTCCGCATCCTCCAAAAAAGACCTTACTTGTAAAGAGATAATAGCAGAAATGCCTATAAAACCTACAAAAACTATCCCTACTACAAAAGAGGTACTTACTATTCTATGCAACCCTCTTTTTTCCAAAACCTGCGCGATAGGATAGACCAATAAAGCCAGCACCAGAGCCAAAACTAGCGGTGCCAATACTTTCTGTGAGGCTACGAGTCCTATAACTAAAAAATACAATGCAATGATTATTAAAGCAGAAAGAACTATTGGGCCGGATCGGGAAAGGAATTTCTTCATGTGTATATTTTAAACCAAATTTCTTTCTCCCAAAACACAATAAATGTGCTAAGTTTATTTCCTATCGAATTGTAGGTTTATTCTAACTACTTTTGGATTGTGTTTGTCCGAAAGATTTTAGTGGTGAATTTCTTTAAAATATATAATTTTTTAGCCAAAAGAACCCAATTAATAATTTTAAAAGCGTTAGCTAAGCAGTCTGATTTTCTTTTGTTTATATAAATTCATTTTTAACTCTTCTTAGAAAAACATCTAAATGCATAAGTAGAATCGGTATTAAAGGTATTGTAAGGAAAAAGATAATAACTAAATTGAAATTCTGTAAATTAAAATGAAAATCTAATTTAATGTTTGAAGAAGAGGAAAACAGCCTGTTTTTAGTGGTCATCAATCATGAAGAACAGTATAGTATTTGGCCCAAAGAAAGAGAGGTTCCAAAAGGATGGGAAGCAGAAGGCAAAGTAGGTACTAGGCAAAAATGCCTTGAACATATAGAGAAAGTATGGACAGACATGCGGCCTTTAAGTTTAAGGAAAAGTACGGAAGAAGCTGAAAATCATAAAAACTCAGATTAGAAATAGCAGGATTAATTATTCGAAATAATGACAATCGACAATTTACCCAAAAAACCTATATTAATTTTACTTTTAACCCTAGGTACATTCCTAAGCAGCAGTTTGTTAGCACAGGTCAATGAAATAGCCCTGATAAGGGAAAGAGTGGTTCAACAATTAAAATCCGGCAAAGTAGAATCAAATGAAATAGGCTCTATATTGAATAAGGTAAAAGCGGATGGTAGTTTTAAGAACATCAAATACGATGACTTAAGCAGAACAGCAGGTTTCCCTCAAAGGAGGCATTTATTGAGACTTGTCACTCTGGCCAAAGCCTATCATTCAGAAGGTTCTACCTATTTTCATAATCGACAATTGCTTGAGAAAATTACTCTGGCTACTAAATTTTGGATGGACAATGATTTTATAGGTGACAATTGGCATAACAACCAAATAACAACCCCTGAAAACCTGGTAAACCTGATGTTGTTAATGGGAGATGTGCTTCCTAAAGAACTGGTGGAAAAAAGTCAACCTATGATTGGACGAGCGAATATGAATGCCTCTGGGGCTAGACCAAGTGGTGATAGAATAGTAATCGCTGGAATTTTAGCCAAAAACCTGCTATTCAACGATGATAAAGCTGGTTTTGATGAAGTGATCAAGATAATTGCCAATGAAATCAAATTTAATAATGGAAGCCGTGGGATGCAGCAAGATTATAGTTTCCATCATAGAGAAGACCGAGTAAACAATACCACCTCCTATGGCTATGGTAAATACGCCAATGCTTTTGGTGAGTGGTCAGACTATGTGTCGGGAACTTCATATGCTTTTGAAGTTGACAAAATAAATCAATTGGTGGATTATTACCTAGATGGTGTTTACAAACAACTGGTATATGGAATCTATGAGGATATAAGTGTAAAAAATCGGTCTATTGCTACTGGGGCTACTTTCATACCTAAAGGTACACTTGAAATAGAGCGATTACTTCGTAGTACAGATTACAGAAAGAAGGAGTTGGAAGAGATTATTAGACTAAGAAAAGGAGAAGCCTCTCCTTCCCTGTCCTTTGCAAAGTTCTTTTGGCAAACGGAGCATTTTGTGGTACAACGACCTAATTATTATACTACTGTTCGGATGTTTTCCAGCCGAAATAAAAACATGGAAAAACCCTATAATGGACCAGGGATAACCACTCATCATCGGGCAGATGGTACCAACTACCTAATGCTTAAAGGAAATGAATACCATGACATTTGGCCAGTTTATGATTGGCAAAAAATCTCTGGAACTACTATCATGCAGAAGCCAAACTTACTGGGAGGAGATGTCATCCAAAAAGCTGGTAAAATGGACTTTGTTGGCGCGGTGGAAGATGGCCAAAAAGGTGCAGTAGGATTCGATTTTATCAGCCCTCATGATGGTACCAAAGCCAAAAAGTCCTGGTTTTTCTTTGACCAAAGCTATGTTTGTCTAGGTACTGACATTCAAGGAAGCCGAAAATTACCCATTGCAACTACAATTGATCAGGTGATAATGAGATCTCCTGTAAGTACATTGAAGTCAGGAAAAACAGCCAAAATACTTCCCGAAGGAAGCCATAAAATAGATCAACTGAAGTATTTGTATCATGGGAATATTGGTTATATTTTTCCCAATGAAGAAACTGTTCATGTCTCAAATAAAACAGAAACAGGACGCTGGTCTGATATAACGGATCAAAAGAACGCTTCCACAAAAGTAGTTTCAAAAGAGGTATTAAAAGTGTGGTTTGAGCATGGAGTAAAACCTAAGAATGGTAGTTATGCCTATATGGTTTTTCCATCCATTTCAGAAATTGAGCTGAAAACCATTTATGAAGCAGGAACACCTTATGAAATTCTTTCCAATACCAAGGATCTACAGGCGGTAAAGAACAAGGATGAGAATGTAGTACAGGCAGTATTTTACCAATCTGGAAATTTATCACTGGAGAAGAAACTGGATTTGCAGATGGAAAATGCTGGAATCATAATGCTGAAACTGAAAAGAGGGAAAGTAGAATCTTTTTCTATTTCAGACCCTACCAGGAAATTGACGGAGCTTAAGTTTACTTTGGAGGGGCTTTACAGTCTGAAAGATCCTGATATTAAAGTAATTAAAAACAGGAAAACAAAAACCTCCCAGTTTATTGTTCAAATGCCTAAAGGAGTATTTTCTGGAAAAAGTCTTAATTTCAAACTTTAAGTAATTGATTATAAACACTTAAAAATCAATAAAATAAATACATTCTCAAGACATTAACCCTCTTAATTAACATGAAATACCCTTTCTTAATTATATGCCTTTACTTCCTGTCATTTCAAGGCGTCTTTTCACAGGAACAGCCCAATATTATATTGATTATGGCTGATGATCTGGGTTATGAAGCATTGGCAGCTTATGGTAATAACTACAACCAAACACCCCATCTGGATAAGATGATTGCTGGAGGCATGAAGTTTGAAAACGCGCATTCCATGCCCTTGTGTACCCCTTCAAGGGTACAATTAATGACAGGCAAATATAATTTTAGAAATTATAAGGGGTTTGGAATACTGGATCCAAAGGAAACTACTTTTGGACATCTTTTAAAAGCACAGGGCTATGCTACATGTGTTGTTGGAAAATGGCAATTGTATGGGAATGCCAAGCAAAGGGAATTGGCTGCTGGTCAAGGGGGAAGTTTGCCTCTAGAGGCAGGTTTTGATAATTACAGGCTTTGGCAGGTTAAGGAGCTTGGTTCCAGGTATAAAGACCCCCTATTGGATACAAGGGAGACGAGTGTAGAAATGTTCGAGGGAAAATATGGGCCGGATCTTTTTGTAGATTATCTGGAGACTTTTATGGAAAAGAATACAACCAATCCTTTCTTTGCTTATTTCCCAATGGTCTTGACACATGATCCATTTGAACCTATACCTAGCTCAGTGGCATTCTCAGATTATGACCCAAAGACACGCTTAAATGATCCTGAATTATTTCCGGATATGGTAAAGCATATGGACCATTTGGTAGGCCGTATCATTAAGAAGATAACTGATCTTGGAATAGCTGAAAATACGCTGATCCTTTTTATAGGTGACAATGGTACGGATAGAGATGTGACCTCAACTGTAAATGGGGTATTGTTGCAAGGAAACAAAGGCTATACCAATGATTTGGGCACCCATGTTCCCATGATCGCTTATTGGCCAGGTAAAATTAAGGCAGGGAGTATCAATCCAAACCTAATAGATTTCACTGATTTTGTACCTACTTTGATGGAAGCTTCTGGGGCAGAAATGAAAGGTGACAAATTCTTTACGGATGGCATAAGCTTTTACCCCCAACTTTTGGGAAATGAAAATCCTAAAAATAAAAGGGAATGGATTTTCTGCCATTACGCTCCAAATTGGGGGAAATTTGAACCAAGAACATTTATACACAATACCGAATTAAAGTTGTATAAAAATGGAGAAATCTACCAGTTGAAAGAGGATTTGTATGAAAAAAAGGCAGTGAAAAAAGCTGACCTAGATAAAAAATCACAAAAAGTCATCAGGAGTTTCGAGAAGGTTTTAAAGAAAATGGACAGCTAATTTTTGACCTATTCTTATTGATCTTCTGGTCAGTTCCTATAATAGAATTGGCTAAAACAATAAACAGTCAATAGCCATCCTAATAAACGTTAGGATGGTTATTGACTCTTTTGTTCGAAACTCTTAGAACTAATGAAATTAATAATCAGGTAACTATCATAAAAATAGAAACCTTAATTTTGGTGCTGAAGAAAATACTGAATTAAATCTTCAGGTCTCCTTAAGGATTGCACAATTTCATCTTCCAATTCCATTTGAAGGACAGTTTCAACATCGAAAATCAATCCGTTCAAAAAAACCTTGTCAAAACCAAGGTCATTCACAAAATCAGCTCGCTTAACCTTAGCCACGGGAGCAATCCCATATTGACCAAATACCTCAACAATCGCTTTCAATCTTGTATAATTATTCATTTTTAAGGATTTAAATTTCCCGTTTTAAGGAAGCTTTAAGCTACTCATTTTTAAACGGTTACAACTATATATTTATTTTAAATAAGAATGGAAATATGGAAGTTGGCAGTAATTAAATTCAAATACTGCCAACCTCTTTTCCTTTTTAATACTGTACTTTTATTGATTTCAAATAGCCAATTGATTTAGATATAAGCCGCTACCTCTGAATCAGTTTCAGACAATTCGGTTTCTTCTATCACTATTTCATTTTTCTTATCCTTACCAAACTTGGCCAGTATACGATCAAATACATAATAGATAACAGGAACAATTACCATGGTAAGGAACATGGAAGAAATCAAGCCTCCAATAAGTGCCCAAGCCAAACCATTTTTCCATTCTGCACCTGCTCCAGAAGCAAGGGCAATTGGTAACATACCAAAGACCATGGCTAGCGTTGTCATCAAAATAGGTCTGAACCTAATCTCTACAGCTTTAAAAAGGGCAGCTTTGACTTCTATTCCTGCAGCCTTTAGCTGATTGGCAAAATCCACCAATAAAATTGCATTTTTTGCAACCAATCCCATTAGCATAATCAAGCCTAGAATACTAAAGATACTCAGTGAAGATCCAGACATGGCCAAAGCCAATAAGGCTCCAATGATGGCTAATGGTAGGGAAAACATCACTACCAACGGATATACGTAATTGTCGTACAAAGCGACCATAATCAAATAAATCAGCAGTATGGAAGCCAATAAGGCAATTCCCAAGCTACCAAACCCTTCTTCCTGCATTTTAAGGTCTCCCTCATAAGCTATCGTCACTTCATTTGGTAAATCAAGTTTGGCAATCCTTGCCTTTATTTCTTCACCCACTGTTCCAGTAGGCCGTCCAGAAACCTGAGAATTTATAGACACAGATGTGATCCTATTTTGACGAGTAAGTTTACTTGGTCCTTCTGAAGGACTAGCAGTGGCAAATTGTTTTAGTAGGATGGTCTCTCCCCTTGTGTTGATAAAGGCTAGATTTTCTATATCTGTAACAGATCTTCTGTCAAACTCATCTAACCTGATATTGATGTCGTATTCAAAATCTCCATCTCTGTATTTAGTATCTGTATTCCCATTGAATGCTACCTGCATGGTACTTCCTACCATGGCCATATCCAAACCAAGATCAGCCATTTTGGCCCGGTCTACTTCTACACTAATCTCAGGGTTTCCATCTTCCAGAGAGGTCTCAACTTTCCTTGTTCCTGGAACTTGGATCACCTCTTCCAATACCTGATCGGAAAACGATTTTAAAGTGGCCAAATCAGGGCCTGATAACAATATTTGAATGGGAGCATCGCTAGCTGTCCCGGTTATGGCAATTGGAACAGCAGTGAATTCAGCACCAACAATGTTTTCTTCCAATGCGATTTCCATCTCTCTTGCAAACTCAGGCGCAGTACTTGTACGCTCCTCAGAAGGAACCATTTTCACGGTCAATTCCGCAGCATAAGGCGTGGATGTGGCACTGGAAAACCCACCTGTAGTTTGTCCAATAGTAGTAAAGACACCTGTTATTTCTGGAAAAGTTCTTAAGAAATGCTCGGCTTCCATTGTGGTGAAATTGGTTTCTTCTATGGTAGATGATTTTGGCAATTCTATCCTAATGATAAATTCCCCTTTATCCCCTTGCCCAACAAATTCACTTCCAATAAAGCCATTGCTTACAAGCATAAAAGAAGATACAAATAATGCAAATGTTGCAATCAAAGTGACGGCCTTGTGGTTGAAAGCCCATTTAAGAATACCTGTCAACCAATTGACAATACTGTCCAAGATCTTTTCAAAACCATTGATTATTTTCCCGAATATGCTCTTAGGATTGATGTGTTCCAATTTTGAAAACCTGGAGGTCAATAAAGGAATTAAGGTAAAAGCCACCAATAAACTGATTAAGGTAGCCACAGCTACGGTGATACTAAATTGGGTCAAGATACCGGCAATTAATCCACCAGTAAGTGACAAAGGCACAAATACTACCACGATCACAAGGGTAATGGAAACCACGGTACCTCCAATTTCTCGGATTCCATCATAAGATGCCTGCACAGCTGATTTCCCTTTTTCCATGTGACGGTAAATGTTTTCAATCACCACAATGGCATCATCCACCAGAATACCAACAACCAGAGAAAGTGCAAGCAAACTCATAAGGTTTAAGGTAAAACCGGCCAAATACATTATAGTAAAAGTAGCCACTATGGAAGCGGGTACTGCGATCATAACAATCACAGCATTTCTAATACTGTGCAAAAACAATAACATGATAATTGCCACAAGTACAACGGCAATAATCAAATCATGGATTACTGCATTGGCAGCTTCCAAGGTAAAGGTTGAACTGTCTTGTGATACCTCAAATTTAAGGTCATTGCCACCGTAAGTTTTTTCCAAACCAGCCAGGGCCAGGTTTACATTTTCAGCCACATCTACTGCATTCGCATCTGATTGTTTTTGAATGGATACCCCTATGGCAGAATTGCCATTCAGTCTACTCAAAATTTCCTCATCCTTTTTTGAATCCACTACTTCGGCAAGGTCCTTTATTCTAATCGTAGATGGACCTTTTTGGGTAACGACAAGATTTCTAATTTCATCCACAGAACTAAACTTCCCAGACAAACGAATCAAGATCTGCTCCTCATCGCTCTTAAGTTTTCCTGTTGGAAAATCCAAATTTGCTGAAGCTATAGCACGGTTAACTTCCAAAGGAGATATTCCAAGAGCTTCAAGCTTGTTTTGGTTAAGATTGACCTTGATTTCTCTTTCAGTGCCACCTAACAAATTAACCTGAGCGACCCCATCAATCTGAGCCAAGGTAGGCTGAATACGCTGATCCATCAAATCATAAAATTCCGTGGCATTCAGGCTGGAATAGGCTCCCAACTGCATGATAGGCATGTCATCAAGGCTGAACTTGCCTAAGGAAGGAGGATCTGCATCCTCAGGTAGGTCACCCAAAATCGCATCAATTTTTCGTTGTGCATCTTGTAAAATGACATCAACATCCACATCATCTTTAAGCTCAATGGTGATAATGGAAAAGCTTTCCAGAGAAGTAGATTTCATAACATCAATCCCTTCAAGAGATGCCAATGCATCTTCCAATTTTCGGGTAACCGAATTCTCTACCTCCGTAGGAGCTGATCCTGGATAAAGGGTAGATACAGTGACTACATTTGGACTGAACTTGGGTAATAGTTCATAGGACATTTGACTGTAGGAGAATATCCCCAAGGAAGTCAGAATGGTAAAAAGCACCACCACTATGGTGGACCTTTGAATAGCTATTTTAGTAATTTGCATCTTCTTTCTATTGTAGTTCGGTTACAGCCATTCCATCCTTAAGATTGATCAAACCAGAAGTGATCACCTTGTCGCCAATGGACAATCCTTCCAAAAGCACCAATTTGCTATCACCCAACTGAGAGATTTTAATTTTCTTCAAAGTCGCTTTTCCGTCTTCCAGAGTATAGACTTCCGGATTTTTCACTCCTCTTACCAAAGAAGTTCTTTCTATCAATATTGCATCTTGAGCAGGGTAGTCAAAGGTCGCATAAGCAAACATCCCTGGCTTGATTTTATCAGAACTGTCCTCCAATTCAATTTCAACCTGGTATTTTAAAGAAGCATCACCTTTACTACTGGTAAAAGAAACTTTCCCTGTGAATTCTTGGTCAGGGATCACTCCTACCTTAACCTGAACTTCATCTCCCACCTTGATATTGGCGATTTCCATTTCTGCTACCTGGACCACCAATTTCAAAGGCATCACGTTTACAATCTCTACTACATCCATTCCTGGGTTCATTAAAGTACCGATTTCAATATAGTCTTCATTGATGTAGCCTGAGATAGGGGCAGTGATTACAGTATTGGTCAACCTTCTTTTGATCATCTTAATTTCAGAAGCCCCCATTTTATGAGCGTTCTGAATTTCTTCAAGTTGCTTTTCGGTTATGGCTTCTGTTCCAGCTAGATTTTCATACCTACGCAGATCTCTGGTGTATTGCTGAAATTTTGTTTCTGCTATTGAAAGCTCAGCTTGTAACAATTCATCGTCAAGTCTGGCTATTACATCTCCTTTGGAGACATAATCTCCTTTGTCTTTCAATATTCTTACAACTTTACCACTGCCTTCAGATTTTAGGATTAGCTCTTGGCTAGGTATAAAAGTACCATTGGTGGTAAATGAAATAGAATTCGATGTTTTTGTAATCAATTGGGTTCTCACTGGTATGAATTCACTGGTCTTCATCGCTTGCTCAGCTTTGACTCCCATTTCTTCCTTGTTTTTATAAAGTGTAAAGCCGATTACTCCAGCGAGGAATACAATTACTATAGGTGTGATTAATTTTTTCATAATTATTTGTGACAATATCTTTAAGTTCTTTTTAATTTATTGGGCAATCTTCTCTATCTGACCTGTTGATTGGTAGAGGTCTGCTTCTGCAGTTTTAACATTGATTATCTGACTAAAGTAAGCTGCCCTAGCTTCTCTTAAGGCTGTTTCAGAATCCAATACATCTGTTAAAGGAGATAAGCCTTCTCGATAAAGCTGGTTGGTTTCATCAAATACTGTTTCAGAAAGAATCAGATTCGATTGTTGAGCTTCCAGACTTTTCAGGCTATTTTTCATTTTTTTAACGGCATTTAAATAAGAGGCTTCTGCATTTTGTTCTGCTAAATACTGGTCATGTCTCAATTTTTCACTTTGAATCTTGGCTTGTGCAATTTTGTTTTTGCGTTGAAATCCATCGAAAATCGGAATGTTCAATTGTATGCCAACCAAAGAGCCCCTATACCATTGGTGACTACTGGATAAAAAATCAAAAGAATTTGAAAAGGCATTGTAATTCAAATCAGCAAAGGCAGCAATCGTTGGATAATATCCGGATTGGATATTTTTGATGTTTAGAGCATGCAATTCCTGTTGCTTGTCCAATACCTGCAAATCATACCGGTTGCTTAAATCCGGATCCATAGTCAAAACTTGTAATGAATTGCTATTTTGATCAAAATCATAAGCAGTCAGTTTTAATTCTGATGCTACAGGGAGACCCATTACCAACTTTAAGTAATTGCTTCTTTGTTCAATCAGGGTTTCCAGATTGTCCATTTCAGTTTCCAATCTTGTTAGGTTAACCTTCACCCTATTATAATCCACCTTCCTGGCAAGGTCATTTTCATATTGGGCTTTTAGAATCCCTTCCAACTTAACGAGCTTATCATGGTTCGCCTCGAGCTTGATTTTTTGAAGTTCAGTAGCAATAACACTATAATAATTAAGGGCTATATCATAAATGATGTCCTCAGAAGTCATGGCGGTCATCAATCGATAAAACTCTTCAGAAGTTCTGGCTGCCTTCAATCCTATAAGGTAAGACTGACTGAAAACAAGTTGATTAACTTTAAATCCTCCCTTGAGGCTTTGAGGTACTCCAAAGGAAATTACATCTACCCCATTTGGGTCTGAATTTGGGTTTAGCACTCCTCCCGGAATACCTTGAGGATAGACATCTATAAAATTATTATAGGTGCCATATGCTTCTAGTTGGGGCAATCCGGAACCTGTAATTTCTTTCCTTTGAAAACCAGCTTCCTGCTCATCCAACATTGATTTTTTGATTTCAATATTGTTTTTTAATCCTAATTCGATACACTCTTTTAGAGTATATCCATTGTCCCTTGCTTCCTGAGCATTGGCCACGCCCCCCAAGAAAAGCGTTAATATAAGGGGAATCCAGTTTTGTTTTTTCATTTTATTAAATTATATTATATTCAGTAAATAATAGTTTGTTCAGTATTTTATGAACCAAATAGATAAAAAAATATTATTTCAGTTGATTTTTATACCTTTCTACCAATTTTGGTAATTCAGCTTCCATGAATTTCATGAAATTGGAAACTTCAATTAAATAAGAATTAAATTCCATATTAGAATCAGATCTCATAGAAATGATCTCTTCTACTATATTATTAAACTTAAATACTCCCTTCATATCTTCTTGAATATCCACTTTCCAATTGCGGATTTTCAATCTGAAATACCTTTTTCTTTCACCAGGTTTAGTGATGTATTCCACTTTATTTTGACTTTGTAGAAGTGTTAAAGCTTGACTAACAGCACTTTTACTTACAAATAAGGCATTCTGAATATCCTCAAATGTGGCTTCAGCTTCCTCAATAACCATCAATAAGCCTATGATTCTACCAAGAATTGGTTGATTTCCTTTCTTCTCGAAAAAAACCCCAATTTTTTCTATAATCTGTTGTTGATCTGTGGTCAGTGTCATATTGTATTCGTTATTTGAGTCTATTAACGCCACAAAGATACAAAAGGTTTTGTTGGTTCATAATTTAATGAACCAAAATTTAGAATAATTTTTTAGCCCATTCATGGTGTAAGCCCAAGCATCATGTAGTCCTTAAAATGAAATCAATACCAATTGATTTCTGATTTTTTCCCTGAAACAAATTGCATTTTAAATTGTACATCCCATAAATAAGTAATTTTTGTTATTAATTAGATTTATTCTAAATAAAATTAATAAATTCTTGGCACCTTAAATTTTTGCTTATACTTTTGCCACTGTCAAGAACAATTCTAAATAATAAGCAATGA
This sequence comes from Cyclobacterium sp. L-R, assembly GCF_056859355.1. NCBI lineage: Bacteria > Pseudomonadati > Bacteroidota > Cytophagia > Cytophagales > Cyclobacteriaceae > Cyclobacterium > Cyclobacterium sp. L-R. The sequence continues at coordinate 77,988 of NZ_JBSXOH010000095.1, read as the reverse complement.
AATATATTTTACCATTCGTTTTACTATGGTTTACAAGCCTACCTTTATTGGCACAGACAGGAGAAATAACTGGCTCTGTGAAAGATACAAAAGGAAAACCAATTGAATTTATTAATGTAATGGTTGTGGACTCACAATTGGGCACAATCACAGATTTTAATGGTGATTTCATTATTAAAGCAGTTCCATCAGGTCACCTTAAATTGTCATTTAGTTCACTTGGCTATATTAAACAAGTAAAGGACCTGACATTAAAACCTGGACAAATAATCCATTTGGAAGTGAATTTAAAAGAAAGTGAAGTAACGTTACAGACGGTTGAAATTCTTGGCCGATCAGAGACTTCTTATAGAAATAATTCCTCCTTTATTGGTACAAAATCAGCAACAGCGTTAAAAGATGTTCCACAATCTATAGGCTATGTTACCAAAGAACTGGCATTAGATCAGGGTGCTTTCAGGGTGAATGATGTGGTCAAAAATATAAGTGGGGTGAATCAATTCACTTTCTACAATGACATCACAATTCGTGGTCACAGAATTCAAGGTCAAAAAACATCTGGCAACCTAGTCAATGGCATGCGAGCCATGACAAGTTTTTGGAAACAACAACTTATTCCTCATATAGAACGCGTGGAAGTGATAAAAGGCCCTGCCTCTGCGCTTTTTGGCAATGCCTCTGCAGGTGGTACCATCAATAGGGTAACAAAAAAACCTCTAAAAGAATCACGACAATCGGTTAGTTCAACACTAGGTAGTTTCAATACTTTCCGTGTAGTAGGCGATTTTACAGGGCCCATGACTGAAGATCAAACTTTACTTTATCGACTCAATTTGGGATATGAGAATTCTGGAAGTTTCAGAGATTTACAGTATGTTAAGAATTTGGTTGTAGCTCCCTCCTTTTCATTCTTGCCTTCTGATAAAACGAGGTTAAACCTGGACATTGTGTACCAACAATCTGATGGAAGATTGGACCGAGGGCAGGCTGTATTTGGTAATGGAGACCTTTTTTCTGTTCCAATTACCAAAGCTTTAAATGCGGTGGATGATTACCTCAAAGAAGAAAGTGTAAATGCCACCATCTCCTTGAATCACCAATTTACTCCAAATATTAGCTTTAATTCGGTATATATGCGATCCAACTATGCAGAAGACCTTCTGGAACACCGTTCCAATAATGTTTTTGCTGTTTTGGGAGATGGAAGTATTGACCCTGAAAAAGTGGGCATGCGGGTAGGCATTAGAAAAAGAAATTGGAGCAATAATAACTTCAGCAACTATTTTAATTTTGATTTCGAAACTTCTATAATTGAACACCAACTGTTGGTAGGATATGATTACTTTCAGCAGGTTTTGTTACCAGGAGGTTCTCAATTAGCAGCAAGAGGTTATTACAGTGCTGATGGACAAAGCTCAATCAATTCATACAATCCTGAGAACAAAGAAGCTTATTTGTTAGATGGACAAGGAAATCCAGTTCCAATTGTAGCTCATTTTGACCTTACCGACCCTTTTGCCAATCAAATGAGGGACATGAGTAAGTATATTTACACTACCAGTAATTTTGCGCCCTCAAAATTAAATTCACATGGCTTTTATATTCAAGAGCAAGCTACCATTGGTGATTTCAAAATTTTACTAGGCCTAAGGCAGGAGTACTACCGGGATGTATTGGATTATAAAGTAGGCACTGAGGACAATGTTACCCAAAATGCGTTGATTCCAAGGGTGGGATTGGTTTACACCATTAATCCTCATTTAAATGTGTATGGTACTTATGTGCAAGGTTACCAACCTCAGACAGCCACAGTGATCAATGATCCTAATGCGGGTGGTCCCTTTGATCCTTTGACGAGTGAACTGAATGAAATAGGAGCCAAATCAGACTGGTTTGATGGCAAATTAAGTGGTAGTTTGGCCTTGTACCACCTTACTGAATGGGGTTCCTTATTCAATGCAAATGAGCCCGGACAGCCTGATTTACTTATTCAGAACGGTGAAGAAGTTTCTAAAGGTTTTGAAATAGACTTGGCAGGTAATATTACACCAAATTGGAGTTTGACTGCTAGCTATGCTTTTAATGATGCCGTAATTACACAAAATGAAGATGAAAACCTGATCGGCAGACAAAAGCCCAATGCACCAAGAAATACAGGAAACATCTGGACCAAATACCTGATCAAAGAAGGGCAATTCAAAGGACTTGGCTTTGGTTTTGGTGCCAATTTTGTTTCCGAGCGATTTGGTTCTTTGGGAGCTACAGATAACCCACCAATATTTCCAGGATATGAGTTGTTTGATGCCGCTGTGTATTACAAGATGAATAGGTTCCAGATTCAGATGAATGTCAATAATCTATTTGATAAAACCCATTGGGTAGGCGGATATGATTACCTGAGAGCATTTCCAGGAGCCCCAAGAAATGCAATGACAACGATTTCCTATATATTTTAATTGACCATGGTAACCTTTCCTGATACCTTTCAGGGAAGGTTTTATTATTTAAAAATGAATAAGAATCTACTCTGGAAAATACACAATTGGCTGGGCCTGTATACAGGAATAATAATCGTATTCCTAAGTATTACAGGTGCCGCAGCTTTGTTCCGACCAGAAATTGACCGCTTGCTTAACCCTGAACTCACCAAGATAGCAGACAGTACTGAAAAGGCTTCTCTGACAGCGGCGGTGAACAAAGTATTACCTTCTCATTCCGACAAATACCTTTTTGAAGTGGAGATGCCAAAAGGCAATTTAGACAGTTGGATTATCCGGATGATGCCCAAGGAAAAAAGCAGCCTAAACCCAATGATTTGGGAGGTTTTTGTGAATCCACACACGGGAGAAATTCTAGGAGAACGCAATTACTTTAAATCGTTCAGCTACTTTTTAAGAAACATACATGTACGGTTTTATGAAGCCTATTACGGTAGGCAAATCGTAGGCCTAGCTGGGATAGCCCTATTTTTGTCTACCATCACCGGTCTTTTGATATATGGGAAGTTTATGAAAAAGCAACCTTTTGGCAAGATTAGGAAAAGCAAGCTTAGAATCACACAGGCAGATATTCATAAATTGGTGGGCATTAGTACACTTGCCTTTAACTTGATGATAGGCATCACTGGTGCCTGGTTAGGCCTTCAGGCCTATTTGATGGTGGGACTAAATATTGAGCAACCAAATAGCTTTACCCGTTCTGAAAAAGTTTTAGATGCCGAGGATGACCTCAACTACCAATTGGACTTTGATGCGATCTATGAGAATTCCAGAATAGCATTTCCAAACATGATCCCTTGGTTTATCCGACCCACAACGAATGGAGAAGGGATTGTTCAGGTTCTAGGCAACGTTCCAGGTCAGGCTTATGAAAGGCGATCTAACAAGCTTGTATTTGATAAACAAGACCACAGTCTTCTTTTCAAGTACAATATTGATGATCAGGATTTTGGTTCAAAACTATATTTCGTTCAAGAATCCTTTCATTTTGGCGATTTCGCAGGTTTACCTTTAAAGTTTCTCTATTGTCTTTTGGCTTTAAGTTCCGGCTTTCTCTCCCTTAGCGGATTCATTATTTATTTGGAACGAACCAGAAAATCAAAATCTCAAATGGGCGAAGTCATTCCTTTAAAACCACTACTGATAAAATGGACCTTAGGTATATTTGGAACCATTATTCTCATTGGGATTATGAGTACTCAAATAGGTTTAGGTATTCCATCTATACTTGTAGGTTTGGCCTTCTATGGTTTTATTATCTTCATCATAATCAAAAAGCTAATCTCAGTTTCCAGGAAGAAACCTACAAGAAATCAACCTGCATGAAACATAAAATAGATAAAGTAACCGAACATTACCTTATACCATTGCTTTTGGCCTTTGGGTCTTTCTTCCTTATTGTCAGTGTATTTTATTGGAATGAATGGAGAAATGTCGCCACTGAAAACTTTATATATCCCTACTACAACATCAGTGGTGAAAGTACAGATAATTTCCTGGCGGCTACGAGGAAAAGTGGCTTGGGATATTTTGGCATTACGGTTTGCTGTTTTTTGGCGGTAATTTTAAAAAGAAGGATATTTTGTCTTATTATCGCAAGTTTATCGGCAATAGGGCTCTTTCTTTTGTTCTAACCCCAATCCCAAATTCTGTACTTAGCAAAGTTAGGTAATAAATTGAGGACTGTATTTGGTGGTATTGCTTAAGAAAAAAGCCAACAATACTACCAAATTCTCTCAAATTTGCTTAAAAACATTACTTATTCCAAATGCCAACTAATCCTATTAATCTTTCCATTGGGTATGGTGGGCTTTATCTGGGTCTCCATCATTTCTCCTATAGGTATGAGCGCCAAAATAATCCCTTTGTGCCTGAATCAAACTGGCAGCTGAATTGGCTGTAGTTACACCCAGGAAATAGTTAATCGCATTGGATAATATTGGCACTGGAAATCCATTTTGCAAAGCCTGCCCTACCACATAAGACAAATCACCTTGGTAACTTTTTAAGGCAGTTATCGCTTCATAGTTAAGCAAAATGTGGTTGCTTTCTTTAAATATATCCACCAACTCTTCCATCAGTTTAGACCTGATGATACAGCCACTTGTCCAAATTCTTGCAATTTCAGAGAAGTTAAGTGCCCAATTGTTCTTTTCTGAAACTTCCAACATCAAAGAAAATCCAACTTCATGATTTATAATTCTGGTTGCCTGGTAAGCCGCTTGTAGTTTGTCTAGAAAATTCTCTAAATCTTCAATTCCAGTAAATCTTTCTAAGTTATACAAGCCTGAAGAAATCATTCGAAGTCCTTTTCTGGCAGAAAGATTCCTGGCCATAACCGCTTCAGAAAGCACTCCATAAGGTACTCCAAATTCCAGAGCAGTATTTACTGACCATCCACCAGTTCCTTTTTGTGCCGCCTGGTCTAGGATTTTGTCTATTAATGGTTCTCCATCTTCGTATTTTCTTAGGATGTCAATGGTGATTTCCAATAAATAACTGGCAAGGTCGCTGTCCATCCATTTCTCAAAAATATCCGCAATTTGAAGAGGAGAAATCGCCAAATAATTACGCATCAGGTAAAACACTTCCGAAATGGCCTGCATTTCTCCGTATTCTATACTATTGTGCACCATTTTCACAAAATGCCCTGCTCCTCCTGGGCCTGTGTAAGTTACACAGGGTTTACCTTGATAGTCTTTGGCAGCAATTTTCTCCAAATAAGGTGCAATTTTAGTGAAGCCGTCTTTGTCTCCACCTGGCATAATTGAAGGACCTCTTCTTGCCCCTTCTTCACCACCTGATACACCAGTACCTACAAATAGAATACCTTTTTCCTTTAATAATTCGGCTCTTCTGATTGTGTCTTTATAAAATGAATTCCCTCCATCTACCAGAATATCACCAGGGTTCAATAAGGGAATCAGCTCATTGATCTGCAAATCTACCGCAGTGCCTGCTGGTATCATTAACAATATTGATTTCGGTGAGGAAAGTGAAAAGATAAAAGGTTTGATTTCTTCAAAGGCCTGAATATTATCGTAGTCAGGGTTTTCTTCAAGGACTTTCTCAGCAACACGCTCTTCTTTTCCTTCCACATACCTATTATAAATAGATAGGTTTACGCCCTTGTCGGCTAGGTTTAAGGCCAGACTTTTCCCCATTACACCCATTCCAATCACACCAAAATCAGCCAAATTTTCCATTGTTTTGATATCTTTCATTATGTTTTTTACAATAAGTTCGGGAGCATTATCAATAGCTACCTTTCTCCCATATTCAGGCACCTCCAATGCAGCCATTTGAGAATCCAATAAGGCAGGGTTCATAAAATGTCCAACCCTAGCCCCCAATCTTTTCTCAACGAGCGATTTACTTCCTTCCAAAAGTACCCAATGTATATTTGGCACCACTTTTAGAATGGTTCGGTATTTTTCATTCAATGCAGAACAGGCCAAAACAGCCCCTTTATCCTGAGAACAAAGTTTTAGCTTTTCCGCGACATTGTTTAGCCATGGAATCCTGTCTTCGTCTTCTAATGGCGTACCCGCATTCATTTTGGTTTTATTGGCTTTGGGATGGAAATCATCTGCATCTAAAAATGGTACTCCCATTTTATTTGCCAATAATTGACCAATAGTACTTTTTCCGCAACCCGTAACCCCATAAACAATTATAATCATAGACGAAAATATGAAATTCAGCCGGATCAAACCATTTTAAATGGCTAATTTTGTTAATTGAACCATATCAATAATGTTGAATGTTATAGATGGAATTTGCGTTCATGGAAAAACAGAATATGACTCAACGAAAGAAAAGAGTAGTAGTGGGTCTCTCCGGAGGGGTAGATAGCTCTGTAACCGCCTACTTATTGAAAGAACAGGGCTATGAGGTGATAGGCATGTTTATGAAAAATTGGCATGACGAATCGGTTACGATTTCCAATGAATGCCCTTGGGTAGAAGACAGTACTGATGCCATGTTGGTAGCCCAAAAGTTGGGAATACCTTTTCAGGCCATTGACCTTAGTGAAGACTATAAAACAAGAATTGTTGAATACATGTTTGCTGAATACAAAGCTGGTAGAACCCCTAATCCAGACATACTTTGCAATCGAGAAATAAAATTTGACATTTTCTTAAAGGCTGCCACTAAACTTAAAGCTGATTTTGTGGCCACTGGACATTATTGCCAAAAAGAAGAGCTAAGTATAGACGGTAATCCTATGTACAGACTCCTTGCCGGGGCAGATCCTAACAAAGACCAAAGTTATTTCTTGTGTCAATTGAACCAAGAGCAGTTGAGCAAGGCACTGTTTCCTATTGGCCATTTGCAAAAAGCTGAGGTCAGGGCAATTGCCAAAGAGCAAGAATTGATCACTGCCGAGAAAAAAGACAGTCAGGGTTTGTGCTTTATTGGAAAGGTAAAACTTCCCGATTTTTTGCAACAACAATTGAAACCTAAAAAAGGAAATATATTGTCCATTCCAGCCAATGCTGAAGTATATGCCGGACATGGTGTTCCTGCAGGCATTGAGTATGAAGACCTGGACAATGCTCAATTGGAAGAAATCTGTTGGCCACTACAATATACTGCCGACATGGGTGAAAAAGTTGGTGAGCACAATGGGGCTCATTACTACACCATAGGGCAGCGCAAAGGTTTGAATGTGGGTGGAACGGGTAAACCGCTGTTTGTTATAGCCACTGACACTACTGAAAATATAATTTATACTGGCTTGGGTGAGGATCATCCTGGTCTTCTGCGACATGGACTTCATGTTAAAAAAGAAGATATCCACTGGATCCGACCAGATAAAACATTAATAGTTGGTGAATCAGCTACTTACCTTGCCCGCATTAGGTACAGACAGCCTTTGTCTAAAGCTACATTGCTAATGAGAGAAGATGGCTTGTATGTATTGTTTGACAATGCTCAGAGAGGAATAGCTTCAGGTCAATTTGTAGCCTGGTATGAAGGAGAAGAAGCCATTGGATCTGGTGTAATTTATTAGGATGGTTCAACTCCCGATTATTTTCGAAGACGAAGAATACATAGCCATTAATAAACCTGCTGGAGTATTGGTTCACAAAACACCTCTTGAGAAAGATCCTGAGGCCCTATTTGCTGTGCAATTGCTGGAAGAACAAGTTGGCTATAAGGTTTATCCTATGCATAGAATTGACCGGCCAACTACCGGTGTTTTACTCTTTGGCAAAAGCTCTAGAGCAGCTTCAATGCTTCAACCTCAATTCTTTGACAACAGCATTAAAAAATATTATCTGGCAATACTAAGAGGGTATTTACCTGAATCACATGGGGTTATTGACCATCCTTTAGCCAAGGACATGGAATTTGTGCTTCAGGAGGCACGTACTGAATACTGGGAATTAGGGAGTTCTGAGATCCCCTATGCTTCTTCTGGAAGGTACAGTACAAGCAGGTATTCTTTGGCGAAAATTTACCCTCATACAGGTAGGATGCATCAAATCCGTAGGCATTTTGCTCATTTTAGACATTATATCATAGGAGACACTACCCATGGGGACAATAGGCAGAATAAGTTCTTTGCAAGCCAATTTGATCTTGCCAATATGCTATTGCATGCCTGGCAACTGGACTTTACCCAGCCTTTTACCAAACAGGCACTGACTATTTCAGCCGTGGTTCCTGTACATTTTGAAAAAACCATGAACCAGCTCAATTGGTCCATAAAAGAATTGAGGAGTACCACTATTTAATAATGTATAAATTTAACTTAAACATAAATGAATAAGATGAACCCAAATCCTTTATCTCTTTTAGTTATGCTAATAACTTTTGCCTTATCAAGCACTTTAGTTTTGGCTCAAAAAGAAGGAATAGATAAGGCCATAGAACGAGCTGAAGCACTTTCTCATTTTAAATTCCTTGCTTCAGATGAATTGAAAGGAAGGGATCCTGCTCGTCCTGAAATTGACATTGCGGCCTACTATATCGCGAATCAGTTTGAAAAGTATGGGGCAAGTCCCTTGAATTCCCTAAATGCCTATTACCAGTATGTTCCATTTGTGGCTTCTTCTCCTCCTGCCGTTGGCTCAATGAAATGGAAGGGTTCCAAGTTTAAGCATGGGCAAGACCTTTTAGTATTGGGTGGTGATGATATTTCAGGTGAATTTGAAATGGTTGTTGCAGGCTACGGATTTGAAGAGGATTATGCCAATAAAGATGTTAAAGGTAAATGGGTGATCGTCAGAGTTGGAGCACCTAACAAAATGACCCCAACCGAGCTTTTTAAGGCCGGAAGAGAGAAACTTGCTATTGCCAAATCCAAGGGAGCTATTGGTCTGGTAGAAATGTACAATGTACCAACCACTCCATGGGGCTTATTGGTGAATTATTTAAATAAATCCCAACTGACCATAGATATTGATCCTGAGAATGATGATACTTTACCTTATTTATGGTTGAAAGACTTGAAGGGTGACATTATTAAAACCATTGCCAATGGAAAAAATGAAATGGAGATTGATATTAAAGGCAAAATCAATAGAAAAATTAGGGGAAGAAATGTTGTAGCTGTAATTGAAGGAACAGACCCTCAATTAAAGGATGAGTATGTAATGCTTTCTGCACATTACGATCATTTGGGAATAGGCAAACCCAATGCGGAAGGTGATTCCATTTACAATGGTGCAAGAGACAATGCAGTAGGAACATCAGCCTTGCTTCAAGCGGCCAATTATTTTGGTAAAAATCCTCCGAAAAGATCGATTCTACTCTGTGCCTGGACTGCTGAAGAAAAAGGGCTACTTGGTTCTTCTTACTTTGCAGACAATCCTCCTTTGCCATTGAAACAAATTGTTTTCAACCTTAATATTGACAATGGAGGCTATAACGACACAAGTCTAGTTACGGTAATTGGTATGGGTAGGTCTTCGGTAGATCATCATATCTCGGAAGCAGCTAAGGCTTATGGGCTTAAAGCAATTTCAGATCCTGCCCCTGAACAAGGATTGTACGATCGTTCTGACAATGTTAGTTTTGCCAAAAAAGGCATCCCCGCTCCTACTTTTAGTTTGGGATTTACCGCATTCGACGCAGAAATAGGAAAGTATTACCATCAAGTTACTGATCATGTAGACAACTTTGATTTGGACTATGCGCTAAAGTACTGGAAGTCTTATATACTTTCTGCTGAAAGTATAGCCAATGACCCGAAAAAGCCACTTTGGGTAGAAGGGGACAAATATGAAAATGCAGCAAAAGAATTGTATGGGAAAGATTACTGATCAAGTAAATTAGAAACTACTTAATCGTACTTCCTTTAAAAAAAATAAGCCCTGTTTTCTGAAAAACAGGGCTTATTTTATAGCTATATACATTCACTTTACTTACTGCAAGTCAAATAATTTAATACAAAATCGGATAAATTTTAAATCCAATTTTGTATTTGTCCTCGAAATGCCTTCTGAAGGACTTTTTACTCTTCATCCAAATGTTTCAATTTTTGATCTAATTTTGCTCTATCGAAATAATTTCCTTGCTTGATTAATCCGCATGGTATTTTTAATATCCTCTAATGGATTAGCATCCAAAATAACCAAATCAGCCCACTTACCTTCCTTAATTGTTCCCTAATTATATTCCATATCAAAGTATTTTGCAGGGTAAAGTGTAGCAGTTTTTATTTCCTCTAGTGGAGATAATCCAGCTTCAACCAATACAACTAATTCCTGATGTAAACTTCTTCCAGTTGTTAAATAGAAATTTGGGCAGTCAGTGCCGGCCATAATATTAATTCCCGCTTGATAGGTGGCTTAAATTGTGAATATAGGTCAAAAATTTGACAGATCAAGTAGCTAAAAATCAGTATTACGAACCTACATTAATAATTGCCTGATAGGAATATATTGGCATTTATACCATTCCATTTTTAGTGTAAAATTCCCTCATTGCTTTATATACCTCCTCGGGTTTTTCAACTGCTGCAGAATGACCAGCGTTAGGGATTGAGTAATAATCAGCATTAGGAATCCTATCAGCTATTTTTTTACTTGATTCTGTAGGAGTGGGCACATCCTGTTCACCTACAATTACGGCAGTAGGAATGTTTACATCAACTAATTTACCAAGCACACTATCACGTTCAAAAATCATCTTTCCAAATGGAATAAGTCCCCTCTTGTCTTGACTCATCAAAATTTTCCGCCACTTTTTGACCTCCATTTGACGCGATTTATCAAGGAGAAATGATTTATGGAATAACATTGACATTGCTTTACCAATTACCGGATACCAGCCAATATTTTTTACTATCCATAAAAGTAAATAATCTTTCTTCTTTGAATTTTTATCCTCTTCTTCAGCAGAAGTGTCCATTAAAATTAAGGATTTCAATAATTCGGGCTTTCGAATAGCCAGTCGCATCCCTACGAATCCGCCTGTAGACATACCTACAAAATGAACTGAATCTAATTTCAATTCTTCAATTAGGCAGATTACATCGGTTACAAGATTATCTAATGTATAACCATTTGTAGCAATTTCACTTTTGCCATGTCCACGATGATCAAAGGCTATACATCGAAAATTAGCTTTGAGTTTATCGATTTGACCTTTAAACATGGTATTGTTCATTAAATAACCATGTGAAAAAAGAATTACCTCCTTTCCTTTGCCGAATTCATCATAATGTAATTCAATATTATTTACTCTAGCTTTTGCCATAAGTACGTTTATTCAATGGAAGATTATAAACAGGTATTCAAGTTCTTGAAATAAACCTTCCTAAAGACAAATTGCTGACCCCTGATCTTATACGTGTATAGATGGTTTATTTGGTTGATAGGCCAAGATAAAGAATATTAAAGTCATCTGGATTAAATTCTAAAAGGAAATGTGTAAATAAATCTTCAATATTTAGTGATAAATTCTTAAACCTTTATCACCTATTATTACCTAAAATAGATTTGGGCTCCGCAAAGGCACTCAAAATGCAATAAAAAATATTTGACTTTTTTATATCAAAAAACCGAAGTGGAAATTCGAGGTAGTTGTTATTTATAAATTTTGAAACCCTAATTTTCTGAAACATCATTTCTATTGTCCGAATTAACTTTGTGGGAATTTTAACCCGGATTAGGTAATAGGATTTCTCCGCCCTGACAAGGTCAGGGGTGATGCCTGTCCCGTGTTTACGGGAAGTGTTGCAATCACAAGACAATCAGGCTGTTTGGAGATTTTAGCATAGCACCGCTATGGTGAAATTGAATACAGCAACGAAGTGGCTGATTTTGAAGCGATTTCAGCACGTAATAGATTGTCTATTGCATATTTCGGGTTAAAACCAATCTGCTTCAGGGTCTCCTGGGAAGAAGGCATCTTGCAAAGAAAGCATTAAGCCCCCTACCTTGTAATTCGGATAAAGCAATAGCAATTCATCCACTACCTCTTGTTGTGTTGTGGGGCTTCCACCATTGGTAAGCTGTTGGTTTCCCTTGATGATGGCTTGTGCATTCATTAAATAGTCTATGTTCTCCTCTATAACTACGGTTACATCTGAGCGGGAACCGCTATGGCCAACAAAAAGATGGTTATAAGTTGAAAATTCTGTTTTTAACATGTTCAAGCCTGCTATCCAGTTGTCTATTTCGTCCTCCCCATCATTCGGAGTATACTCTCTGAGATAAATGTGGGTCAGATTATAAACCAAATCCCCTGGAAATACGATTTTATGTTCTTCATTGAAAAAGTAACCATTCTCTCCAGTTTCTGCATTGGACACTTTATTAAAGGAAAACTCAAGCTCTCCAATAATTTGATTACCAGAAACGCCAATTACGTTATTTGGATATACATTGGTAAAATCTTCAGTACCGTTTAACTGGTTTGCTACTGCAGTTTCTGCATAAAGATCCCAATCGGTGAAGCTTCCTGCGTCTCCATAATGATCACCATAATTGTGAGTGATGATTACAGCTCCTGCTTTGTTGATTTCATCGATATAATTTTTAAGCTCAGCTACAAAAACTGGTGCAGGTCCCAAGTCAACAATGACCACTTCATTTTTAGTCTCTACTATGGTTACGGTTTAAGGAGCTACATCAAAGTTAAAAGTATGAAAACGTGCAGTGTTTTCAGTAATCACACTTACTTCACCAGTGGTAATTAATGAAGCAGATGGTGATGCACCAAAATCTACAATTTCAACACCTGGACTTTTGTCTTCATCATCTTTGTCACAAGCAGTAAACAGGGCCAAGGCAAGCAGTGCCAATCCCCATAAGTTTAATTTTAAATACTTCATCTTTGTTTGTTTTAATTTGATGAAGCAAAGGTGAGAAAAACAGCAATACCGATTTTTTATCAAAATGGATTTAAAAATGGTAAATGTGTAACCGGTTGAATTAAATGTTGGTTTTTAATTCCTTTGGGGATAGGCCGGTATGTTTTTTAAAAAACTTGGTAAAATTGGTCACTTCTTCAAAGCCAATACTAAATGCCACCTCTTTCAAACTGTTGTCGGTACTCAAAATACTGCGTTTAATTTCCAGTATCACATATTGGTCAATAAAGGTTTTGGCTGTGTTCAAAGTGACTTCTCTTACGACATGGTTTAAGTGCTTGGGAGAAATGTGCAACCAGTCTGCATAGTCTTTTACATTGCGTGTTTCGGTGTAATTTTTTTCTACTAAATTTTTGAAATTGGTAAAAATCTGATGAAACTCATTTTTAATTATACGCGTAAATGCCCCTTGTGTTTGTTGGTCTAATCGTAGCAAATAAAGTTCCAATAGCTTGGCAAGAATGTCCATTTGCGCATACTGATTCTCCGATTTAAGCGCTGCCAAGGAATCAAAAAGAAAAGATTCATTGTACGAACTCTTTTCTACTAAGGGTAGTGAGACATGGTAATTGTAGAGATGAGAAAGAAACTCAATCGATGATCTTGAAAAGTATTTAAGAACAAATTCTTCGGTAAATACAACCAAATAACCTTGGTAATTCAGGTCGTCATGAAAAGCGTGAACTTGATTCTTTGCGATTTTTAAAACCGATCCTTTTTGAAGAGGGTACTTTTTTAAATCTACCTGATGGGTTCCTGTACCCTCTGTAACAATTAACAAGGCAAAAAAATCTAATCTATGTGGCCTTTTAGGGTCGTAATCAGGGTCTTCTTGAATCCGGCTAAAAAGTTCTGAAAGTTTCAGAAATTCAATTTTAGTAGCGCCCTCCGCGCTTTGAAATGATATATTAGGGATATTTTTCAAGCGAAATTATTAGCTTATTGGGTGGAATAGCGATTTTTACAATCAAGAAGCCTCTTTTAATAGAATTTTGTAAAGGTAGAATTGTTTAAGTAGCCTAATCCATTATTTCACCATCAGCTCCTTTATCTTATCATCAAGGGCTTCAAACATTAACGTATGGCCTTCGGAATTAGGATGCAGAAAATCCGGCATCAGTTCTTTAATAACTTTGCCATTGGCATCATAATAGACATCACTTATATCTATGTAATGGACAAATGGTAGCTCTTCAGGGAATTTGGAAACGATATTGTTTGTTGCTTTATTGATGTTATCTCTATGGTTTGGCTTGTAACCATAAGGTAAAATGCCCATGATAAGGATTTCGGTATCGGGAAGTTTTTCGTTAAGGATGGTACAGATCTTTTTAATCCCTCCGGCCAATTCTTCAGCAGTACTCACAGTAAGAAAATGATTGCCATCGGTATTGTTGGTTCCAATCAAGAGAAGGGCCACTTTAGGATTTATATTTTCTAGTGAACCATTCTCAAGCCTCCAAATCACATTTTCCGTTCTGTCCGCAGATATTCCCATATTTATGGTTTTGTAGGGATTGAGGTACTTTTCCCAAACCGCATTGCGGTCTTCATTGTCCAAGGAATGAAAAATTGAATTGCCTACAAGAATCAATTCAGCCTCCTGATTGAGCCTGCCCAATATTGTTTCATGCCGCTTAATCCATCCCTCGTCCTCTTTTTTCACTGCCATTGCAGCGGGGTTTTCTATTGTTTCAGAGATCTCTATAATTTCAACTTCGGTGCTATTTTCTTTGGTTTCACAACTGAATATTATAAAGACAGCTACCAGGTAAAGTAAAAATTTGTTCATGGTTTGTTTAAGATTAAAATGATGTGTTTAAGGTCGTTTTCTTTATGTTTTTTGGGTGCTTGAGTTTTTACAATCATATTTTCCAGAAAGCGGGTAATTATTTACCAGGACAGTGGCTGAAATCTATAGTTTTCGCTCCAGTTCTCTTACCATATCGACGGTTAATTTTTTCTTTTTGTTCATAATCTCCGATACACGGCTTTTTCCGCCAATGATTCCGACAAGGTCCCTTTGACGCATATTCAGCTCCTCCATTCGTATTTTTATAGCTTAAATAGGGTCTGGTGATTCAATCGGATAATGCTCTTTTTCATAATTTTCAAGGAGCAATGAAAGTATTTCGGCTTCGTCTCCTTCTTTGGTCTCAATTGGCGCATCAAAAATTACCTCCAATCGTTCAAGTCCATTTCGGTAGTCTTTTTCAGATTTTATTGGCTTTAATTCCATGATTTCATTATTTAATCGTGTCAGCATCAATATTGTCATATTCAGCATGTGTGCCAATAAAACGAATAAATGCCCATTGCTCTTCGTAAATGAACTTAACTATCAAGCGATAAGTATTTCTATTCATGTTGAAAACTATCTGACTGTTCTTCAGATTGCTCGGGTTGATAAAAGTTTGTTTTACCTCATTCTGTGAAAACCAATTTGCACTTTTTACCGTATCGTACCAAGTTTTTAAATATTGTTCGGCATCTGAATGCTTTTCCCAATATTCCGAAGCGTACTTTTTGCAATTGTTCGTTTCATTCGTTCACTTAATAAACAAAAATACAGAAAGTTCTCCTATGAAGAACTACTGTATTTTATAAATTAGGATAGGACCTGTACTCTCACTACATCACTCGATCACTATATCACCAAATCACCCCATCACCTTTTCACCCCATCACCCGATCACCTTTTCACTCTCTCACTACATCACCAAATCACTACATCACCAAATCACTCTCTCGCCCCATCCCCCCTCCCATACCTTTAAAACCCAATCTGATATTTCGAAAGATTTCCCATTTTATAAACATGATCAATATTTTTTATATTTTGCATAGCCAATAATGCCTCATCCCCAAAATTAAAACCAGAAAGAACATGGACAATGATCACTATTTTTCAAAACACAAACTCATCGCCATTTCTTACCTGTTTTTATACTTAACTGCCTGCACACAAACCCCACCAGAAGGTGCAGGAGCTGACTGGGCAACTTACCTCGGCCACCCTAGCAGCAATCAGTACTCAACGCTGGACCAAATAAATAAAAGTAATGTATCTCAATTGGAATTGGCTTGGACGTATTTGACCGGTGATAGTGCGAATTACCAAACGAATAACCTAATTGTAGATGGTTGGCTGTACACAGCTACCCCAAACAGTCGTGTTGTTGCTTTGGATGGCGCGACAGGGAAGGAACTTTGGACCTTTGATCCTTCCAAGGTTCATGAATCGCTCGCTGATGGGGACCAACGGGGACTAATGTATTGGCATGATGGTGAAGCGGGTCGCATACTCACCATGAAAGGAAACCGACTTTATGCATTGAATGCCAAAAGTGGTGAACTCATTCCTTCTTTTGGAGAAAATGGTTCGATTCATCTTGGAGAGGAAATGGACGTTCCAGGTAAACCAAATGTAGCGCTCAATACACCTGGGCAGATTTACAAGGACATGTTTATTATTGGGGCCAATGTAGGTGAGGATTTACCTGGTGCAGTGCGGGCATTTGATATTCGAACTGGAAAGCGAAAGTGGATTTTTCACACCTTGCCTAGGCCTGGTGAATTTGGATCAGATACCTGGCCGGAAAACTATTTAGAGAGAACAGGAGGAGCATCTGACTGGTCAGGTATGGCAATTGATATACCTCGAGGCATCGTCTATTTATCAACTGAGACAGCCGGACCGGATTTTTTTGGAGGTAACCGTTATGGGGAAAATTTATTTGCCAACTCCCTCATTGCGCTTGATGCGAATACAGGTAAACGACTTTGGCACCACCAACTGGTGCATCATGATCTTTGGGATTTGGACATTCCTCAACCACCGACTTTGCTTACGGTAAAGCACGAAGGAAAAGAGGTAGATATTGTTGCTGTAGGTACAAAAATGGGGTTGTTGTTCGTATATGATAGGCTTACAGGAGAACCGCTTTGGCCCATTGAGGAACGACCTAGAGCAGCCTCTAAAATTGATGAAATCCAAACCTGGCCAACGCAGCCTTTTCCAACCAAGCCAGCTCCATTAATGAGGCAGGAATATACTGAGGATGACTTTTCCAATATTTCTTCCAGAGCACAGCAAATAAGCAAGGAGGTATTCAGTCAATCGGGAAATTATGGGGGATACCCTCCTCCAAGTACCGATCAAACGATCATGTTTCCCGGATACGATGGAGGCATGGAATGGGGTGGTGCTGCAGCAGATCCCGAAGGAATACTGTATGTGAATGTAAATGAGATTCCCTGGTTTTACCAGATGGTTCCTACACAAAAGGCAGATGGCAGTGCATTGCCTTTCGGGGAAAAACAATACCTGATCCATTGCGCATCCTGTCATGGTTCCGATCGTAAAGGTAATCCTACGGGCGGTTTTCCTTCCCTAGAAAACATCTCCAAGCGATTAGACAAGGAAATGGTAATGCAGGTCATAAAAAAGGGAGGAGGACGTATGCCCGCTTTTGATCAGGTTTCGCAAGCACGTCGGGAAGCCATCATTTCCTTCCTCTTTAATGAAGAAACTATTGGTAATTCAAAAAACGAACGGGATGACAATGCGCCACCTTATGTCTTCCGAGGTTTCCAACGTTGGCAGGATGATGAAGGATATCCTGCTATTAAACCACCCTGGGGCACACTGAATGCTGTCGATCTTAATACAGGTACCATAAAATGGAAGGTGCCTCTAGGAGAATATGAAGAGCTAACCAAACGAGGAATTCCGGTCACAGGCACTGAGAATTATGGTGGTCCTGTCGTTACAGCCGGTGGGCTACTATTCATTGCTGCTACTTCTGATTCCAAAATCAGGGCTTTTGACACAGAGAATGGAGAAATACTATGGGAATATGAGCTACCTTCTGACGGCCACGCTACCCCAAGTGTATATTCCGTGAACGGCAAGCAATACATTGCCATCTCTGCTGGAGGTTCAAAAATGAAACCCCACCCTGGAGGTGCTGTAATGGTTTTTAGCCTTCCCGATTGATGCAGTTCTGATTAGATGGCTTTCGGGAATGCTACTACCTCTAAACCTATTGAGTAAAAAACACTCTGGCTTTTAGAATAAAGTACAAAATTGGCAACTTAAAAATAAAAGCAATAAAAAAAGCTTTAATCACATACATAAATCCCCAACCTTGATCACTAAATCACCCTCCTCATCCTATCACAAAATCACTACATCACTCGATCACTCCTTCCACCTCTGACTAGCCAAAGCCTCCGAAAACATCAAAGCCCGATCAAAAAACCTCACATAACTCAGTTCTCCTTTTATACTTGAACCTAGTAGTAGAGTCTTTGAGGCTTCTGGCGATTTGAAGTAGGGACTGAACCTGCCCCAACCAAATTGCCTGTGCGCTCCCCCATCATTTAATTGGCCATCTGTAACAAAAGCGATGATATTTGGGCCTCCGTCTATAAGGATACTTACCTGATGTTGGGTATTTGGTTGTATGGTACTAGGATCAGAGCTCCATCCGACCTCGGTTTGGCCATCGTTCATCTGAAACGTAAGGTTGTTCTTATCTGAAACGCTTACCCACCAACCTTTGCCTGAAGCATCTCTGGTATCCGCCAAAACCTGCCCTTCTTTCACTTCATAAAGCAAAAATCCCAGTTCTATGGTAAAGCCTGCATTGGTGCTTTTTCCTCTGTAATCAGCGGTATTGGTATCTCTAACCCGAAAGTTTGGAACAGCCGGAGCCGGAAGTTTTTGCGGTAAACTTTTGCCCTTTCCTGACCAATTGATCAGCAAGCCATCTCGAACCGGTATAGGTTCCTCAAATTGGCCCCAAAGCCGCTCTAGAAAGGCGTTATCAATCTGATGGACACGTGCAATGTCCTTTTGTGTTTCGGTAATAAAATAATTGCCCCCCTCTTCCATCAGGTCAGGATAACTCATGCGAACCAAAGGGTCTTCATCGTATAGTAAAATCTCCGGTTGACTCCATTGAATCACTTTACCATCTTTCCCATCCACTTCCACGCCTCCTGCCATCCATACCGGATTGCGGTCATTGTAACCGATAGAACCCGGATTGGAATGTTCTCTGATAAACCTGCCTCCATGGTTGTGAAACCAATAGAGGAATTTACCATTGTCACATTTCCAGGCAAAATTGGCTGCCCTAGGGTGTTTCATCAATCGCCCATCTGCATACCTCATGTACTGCGGTGCATCCCAGGTTCTCCCCTGATCTCGGCTATAACTGTAGACTGGATGCCCATCCAATGAACGGTAAACCACAAAGAAAGAGCCATCGCTTAGTATGGAATAGCTATGTTCGGCGGCAATTGGACCGCCATTCTCAGGCGTTCTCAAGCCTATGTCTCCGTCAGGCAAGGTGTTCCAATTGGCATCAGCTGGGTCGGCTACATCGAAGAGATTGTCACTTTTTAGTAAAACACCTTCATTTGAGGTGAAAAACCCATTTCCGAATCCTCCCACTTTGGTGAAGGGAACAAAAGCACTTCCTTCATAAGCAAATGCCTTCCCAACATTCCAAAAGAACCTTTTATCACCTTTATAAGGGTTGTTTCTGTCGATTTCAAATTCCCTAACTGGGATAGTATACCTTTGATCAGACCAGGATTTCCCGTTGTCATCTGAGTATTTGAACACATAATAGCCCTGGCTATCCACCCTTTTTACAATTCCATTTTTATAAGGAGGATCGTCTCCTTTTACTTCTCTTAGGTTGTCGGTATTATGGTTGTAGAACACAAATACCCGTCCCGAAGGGGCTTTCAAAATCACCGCATAAGATGCCTCAGGGCCGTCTGCGGGCTCTATTTCTACCATTTCTTCCCAGGTTTCACCCTGGTCAAAACTGCGCTGACCAATAATATGCTGTCCAGTAGCTCCTTCATGGCCGGATCCGGTGGTAATCACGCACAACCAAGCTCCATCATCCGTTTTTACGATATAAGGCTGATCACTATAGCTTTTGTCAGGAATAATTAGGCCATTTTTAATATTTCTCCAATCGTTCGACTGGGCTATAACCGGATCTATTTTGCCAGCAAAGGTCCAAAATACTACGCTAAATAGAAGGAAATGGCTTGGCCTTAAAGTAAATTTTATTCTCATGGGTCTAAAAACAAAGAAGATGAGATACATCAATAAATATCTTATTTTTTTAAGGTAAAAACAGGTTTAAGGAGAAATTAATGCGGTAAAAAAATAAAAACACACGGATTGAGTACAAATCCTCCTTGGAAAGTGGATTTGGATACCTGTGCGTACTGGTAACAGTATTGACGAGTAGTTTTTTCAGTCCGTTTAAATGGCACCTACTCGGCTTCAATCATGCATTTCAGCTAATTCCCCCCTTTTAGGGGGATTTCGTTTACAGTCGGATTTCTAGGTGCGAAAATTCCAGCTAACTGCCATTCATGTGGGAAGAACTAGCCTTCTCCAATTCAACTGTAAAGAAATCGAAAGCGCAAATCTCCCTTGGAAGGAGGAGTAGCTGAAAATGAATGTTAAGTTGATTATAAGGTGGTTGTGCTTTTCTGGCAATTTCACATTTCGCTTTGGAAAGCATTACCGCCAAAAACCGTGCTTTTTTCAATCGAATTCGTGCTAGTAGTCTTATTATGCCACAGAGTCAATTCAAAATCAGGCAAGAATATCCTTCACCACATGCCCCGAAACATCTGTCAACCTGAACCTTCTGCCCAGGTGTTTATATACCAATTTTTCATGATCCAATCCCAATTGATGTAAAAGCGTAGCCTGAAAATCATGCACATGAACAGGATTTTTAACAATATTGTACCCAAACTCATCCGTTTCTCCATAAACGATCCCAGGTTTGACCCCTCCTCCTGCCATCCAGATGCTAAAACACCTTGGATGGTGGTCTCTTCCGTAATTGTCTTTGGTTATTTCTCCCTGACTGAAGTTGGTCCGCCCAAATTCGCCTCCCCAAACAACCAGTGTTTCATCCAATAAGCCTCTTTGCTTAAGGTCTTTTACCAAGGCAGCAGATGCCTGGTCCACATCCATCGCCTGGCCGGTGATTTCTTTCGGTAAATTGACATGCTGGTCCCAACCCTGGTGATAGAGTTGAACAAAGCGTACCCCATTTTCTGATAATTTTCTAGCCAGCAAACAATTGGCAGCAAAAGTACCTGGCTTTTTACAGTCTTCCCCATACATGTCTATGATGCTTTGGGGTTCTTTGGAAATGTCCAATGTCTCAGGCACGGTAGTTTGCATACGGTAAGCCATTTCATATTGCTGAATTTTGGTATTGATCTCGGGGTCATGAATGTCCTCATAAGACCACTGATTCAATTGGGCCAGCTTGTCCAGCATGTCACGCCTGTCTGAACGGTTTAACCCTTTGGGATCTTTAAGGTACAAAACAGGGTCTTCCCCACTACTGAACTGTACGCCCTGATGGATGGAATCCAGAAATCCATTGGACCACAATTTGGAGTAAACACCTTGACTATTGCCTTCTCCTCTGGATATCAATACCGTAAAAGAAGGCAAGTTTTGGTTTTCACTTCCAAGGCCATAACTAAGCCAGGAGCCCATACTGGGTCTATTGCCTTGTTGTGCTCCAGTTTGAAAAAAGGTAAGGGCGGGGTCATGGTTGATGGCCTCCGTATGCATGGATTTGATAATGCAAATGTCATCTACAATTTCTGCGGTTTTAGGGAAAAGATCGCTTACCCAGGCCCTGGATTCGCCGTACTGCTTAAAATCCACAAAAGAGCCTACCAATGGAAGGGAAGACTGGTTGGCCGTAAAGCCCGTCAGTCTTTGGTCTCCACGGATAGAGGCAGGTAAATCCTGGCCTTGCATGTCTCTGAGTTTGGGTTTGTAATCAAAAGATTCCAATTGCGAGGGTGCTCCATTTTGAAAGAGGTAAATGACCCGTTTGGCTTTTGGTGCAAAGTCAGGCAAGCCTGGAATGGCCATCTCTAATTCCTTATTCCCCCCTACCCGATCAAAAAGGTCTGGCATAAGCAATGAACCTAAAGCCACACTTCCAAGGCCTAAACTCAATTTTGACAAAAACCTTCTTCTGTTTCTATTCAGCCCGTATTCTAATATCTCTTTCTCCATTTGTTTAAGATCTGCTTATGGATTCCTCCATATTGTACATTGTAGAAATTACTTGCATAAGTGCCGCTACTGATTGCCTATCCACGTTTTCCTCCTGAGGATATTCACCAATTGATGCCAATTCGAGGGCATTCTCCTCCGTAATGGTCGCTAGCTTGTCCTTATAATACATTACCAATAAATCCAGCTCTTTGGCTTTGGGTTTTCTACAAAGAATTAATCGAAATGCTTTATTTATCTTTTCCTTTTCGGTGGATTTTTCGCTGATCAATCTGGAAGCCAAAACCCTAGAAGCCTCAAGAACCGTAGGATCGTTAAGCATTACCAATGCCTGCAATGGCGTATTGGTAAAAGAGCGTTCCGTTTCACATTGATCGCGATTGCTGGCATCAAATATTAGCATGGAAGGCGCAGGAACTGTTCTTTTCATAAAGGTATACAAGCCTCTTCTGTAAAGATTGTCTCCATGGTCCTGGGTATATTCTGCTAAAGTAGAACCTCCAGCGGTCGCAGCTTCCCAAAGTCCATCTGGTTGGTAAGGTTTAACACTTCTACCGCCAATTTCCGGCACCAAAAGACCACTTGAAGACAAAACCATGTTTCTTATAAACTCAGCCTTCAAATGGTTGCGGGAAGCATAGGTATAGTACTTGTTTTCCGAATCAAGGTTCCTTTCTTCCTGACTTACAGTAACTGATTGCCTGTAGGTCGCAGACATCACTATTTGCTTTACTAATCGTTTCATATCCCAACCATTTCCCATAAAATCAATGGCCATCCAATCCAACAAGCCCGGATGACTCGGCAATTCACCTTGCATGCCAAAATCCCCGGTAGTATTGACTATTCCTCTCCCAAAAAACTCCTTCCAGATTTTGTTCACAAAAACCCTGGAAGTGAGTGGGTTTTTTCATCAAACAACCACCTGGCCAGCCCTAGTCTGCTTTTGGGGTATTTGGTATCGAAACCTAAAATGGATTCAGGAGTAGCAGGAAATACTTCTTCACCAAAAGCATTGAAAACGCCCCTTTCTAAAATATAATTGTTCCTTAAGGTATCCAGTTCACCCATTACAGAGACAATTAAAGTGCTGGTATCCTTTTTGTTTACAAAGGATAAAATGCCTTCTGCATCTTCATCTGTAATTTCAATAAAAGGCTTTTTGGCATAAGACTTAGGTGTACCAGCCAATGGATCAATAGGGCTTGTAGAAGTCCTTAACTCGTCGATATTGTTGAAGAATGAAAACATTTCATAATAATTCTTCTGTGAGATAGGGTCGAATTTATGATCATGGCAGGCAGCACATTCAAAGGTGATGCCCAAGAGCGCTTTGCCAACAGTATTGGTCCTGTCCGTCACATAGGTTATCCGGTATTCCTCCTCATCCACAGCTCCTTCCTCCGTGATTTTATGGTTTCTATTAAAGCCTGTTGCTAAAATTTGTTCCTTGGTTGGATTTTCCAGAAGGTCTCCTGCCAGTTGCCAGGTAATGAAATCTTTATAGGATAAATTATTATTAAAAGCATGGATAACCCAATCTCTCCATGCCCATTGGGTTCTAAAATTGTCCAGTTGATAGCCATAGGAATCGGCATACCTGGCGATATCCATCCAATAAACAGCCATGCGCTCACCATAAGCGTTTTGATCCAAGAGGTAATCCACCATGCCCTCATAGGCATTCGGGTCCTCATTCCTATTAAACTTGTCCATCATTTCCAGCGTAGGCGGAAGGCCTGTAAGGTCAAAGCTCAAACGCTTTAATAGGTTTTCTTTAGAAGCAGGTTCATTGGGAATAAGTCCAATGTCTTCCTGCCTTTTAAGGACAAAGTAATCAATCTCATTGATCGGCCACTTCTTGTTTTTTACCGCAGGAAGTTCATGGTATTTAGGAGGCTCAAAAGCCCAGTGTTTCTCATAAACGGCCCCCTCTTTGATCCAGGTTTTAATTAGCTCAATTTCTCTATTGGTCAATTTGAGGTTGGAATCCGGAGGAGGCATCATTTCGTTCTCATCCTCCGAATTGATCCGAAGGTAAACCTCTGATTGATGGGGTTTTCCGGGAACAAGAGCATAGGTACCAGGATTTTCTGCCAGGGCTTTATAAGCCTCACTTTCAAGGTCCAACCTTAATCCTGCCTCCCTTGCATTGGCATCAGGACCATGACAAGCATAGCAATTGTCAGAAAGAATGGGTCGAATATGAAAATTATAACTGACTACATCAGGAAATGGCTCCAGACTGGCTTCTCCCACCTCTTCATTTGCACAGCCAATTAGGCATAGGAAAAAACTGCCTAAAAATAGCTTAATAAATGAGTTGGTTTGCTTAATCTTTTTCATGGTATCACGATACTCTTCATTTTCAATTTTTCCTTCGCCAGGTCAAGCTGAGAAGAGTGCAAGTTGAATATAATAAGAACAGAAGGCCCTTCAAAATTAATTTTTTTTAAAGGGCTAATTTTATAAAACAATCAACCTACTAATCTCATAATTCAAAATATTGATTATTCTCAGGAATTAATCATGAAATAGAATTTTTTAATTCAATAGAATCACAAATAGGATTAAAGCAAAACCTAAACAGTTAATTCTAAACTTTACATTATAAAATATTATACAATATAATAACTCCTATATTGTATAAATACCAATAATAAATATATATATGAAAATTTACACTTATTAATTTTAAGTATACCAAATTATTTATATATATTATTCTTAAATAATATTTAAATAGAACCCTGAATTGTAAGGGCAATAAACAGGTTCAAAACTGACTTTTCTCAGGTTTCTATAAAGACAAATGGCTTATTTTTGATTACCAATTAAAGCGAAGGCTATGAAGGTCAATATCAAGCGTTTTTTATTTAAATATAGTCTGGTTCCTCCCAAGCAATGGAGGACCGGAGCTACATTTTTGGTAGCATTGATCGTTGGTTTAGGGTTTTTCTTGTTGGACATTAGCAATGCCACCTCTTATTTATCGGATGACCCTCAGGCCTGCGTCAATTGCCATATTATGGGTCCACAATACATTACCTGGACGCACAGTTCCCATAGGGAGGTAGCCCATTGTAATGACTGCCATGTTCCTCATGACAATGTTTTCAACAAATACTTTTTCAAGGCAAAGGATGGGCTTTATCATGCTTCAGTATTTACAGCCAGGGCCGAACCTGAGGTGATCAGGGCTTTGCCCCCCTCCATAGCTGTAATTCAAGACAATTGTATAAGGTGCCATCAAGACCAGGTTACAGATGCTAAAACTGCAGCATTTGTAGACAACCACCAGGAAAATAGAACGGACCGAACCTGCTGGGAATGTCATCGTGAAGTGCCTCATGGTAGAGTAAGAAGTCTCTCCGCAGTTGGTGCACAAATAGAACCCATCAAAGAATACAGTCCTTCGGATCTTAGCATTGTTCCTGAATGGCTTAAAAAATCAATGAAATCATCGAAGGATAAATAACTTAAAGTGTCATGAAAAACTGGATTCTCTTTTTAGCAACGGCAGTAATTGTATTCCTTTTGGCCTATTTGGCCGTAAATATTTTAGACCGTAAATCTGAAGCCAGGTTTGCCTATCAACCAAAGGTTGAAATTGAAGGAATAGAACCCCGAGATTCCGTTTGGGGATTAAATTTCCCAAGGCAATACCAATCCTATATGAAAACCAAGGACACCACTTTTCGCAGCATGTTCAATACCAGTGGACATAAGGACATGCTCAGGGCTGAGCCGGAAATGGTCATTCTATGGGCAGGTTATGGATTCAGTAAAGATTATAATTCACCTAAGGGGCACAATCATGCCATTTCTGACATCAATGAAACCCTCAGGACAGGAGCTCCTATGAATGCAGGTGAAGGTCCAATGCCAAGTACTTGCTGGACATGTAAAAGCCCTGATGTACCCCGGCTAATGAAAGAAATAGGTGTAACGGAGTATTACAGTCAAAAATTTTCTGACTTGGGAGCAGAAGTAATCAATCCTATTGGCTGCGCCGATTGTCACAATCCAGAAACGATGAAACTTACAGTGACAAGGCCAGCGCTTATAGAAGCTTATGAGGCCATGGGAAAAGACATCAACGAAGCCTCTCACCAGGAAATGCGTTCCTTGGTTTGTGCCCAATGCCATGTGGAATATTATTTCGACAAGAAGAAGCCTGGGGCGGAAAATGCCAATTACCTTACCTTTCCATGGAAAGACGGCATGGACGTGGAAAGTGCCGAAGCCTATTACGATGAAGCTGGATTCTCTGATTGGACTCACCCTTTAAGTAAAACACCAATGTTAAAAGCACAACATCCTGATTATGAGATCTACAAAATGGGAGTGCATAGCAAAAGAGGTGTAAGTTGTGCAGACTGTCACATGCCCTACCAATCTGAAGGAGGTCAGAAATTCACCAACCACAATATAGGCTCTCCCTTGAGCAATGTGGAGAACAGTTGTTTTGTGTGTCATAGGGAAAAGGTAGATGATTTGATCACAGATGTCTATGAGCGACAACGAAAAGTAAAAGAGGGTACTTCCAAATTACAAAGACTAATAGCCATGGCCCATATAGAAGCAGCAAAAGCTTGGGAATTGGGTGCCACACAGGATCAAATGAGTACTATTCAGCAAGGCATCAGACATGCACAATGGAGATGGGATTATTCTGTAGCCTCCCATGGTGCAGCTTTTCATGCCCCACTTGAAACAAGTAGAATAGTTACCTCTGCCACAGGAATCGTCCAAGAAACCAGGATTGAGCTTGCCAGACTATTGGCTGATTTAGGCCATAATAAACCGGTAGAAATGCCTGATTTCACTTCAAAAGACGCCCTACAAGCCTATATAGGCTTTGACATAGAAAAAGATTTGGCTGCTAAGGAGGATTTCCTTGAACAAGTTGTCCCTAAATGGCTCAAGGAAGGGAAAGCCAGAGAAGCAAAAAAAGAAGTTCAAACAGTCAGTATCAAGTAAAATGCTGACTTAATCCAAGCTTTATGAAGAAGTTTATTATTATTACCGGAGCAGCATTATTATTGTTCTGTTCCCAACAGCACAGCTTTGCCCAATTTTCAATTGATGGGCAAATGCTTGTCAGGAGTGAATACCGACATGGATACAATAAGTTATTGAATGAAAATGCAGACCCTGCCGGTTTTATAGCCCACAGGGCCCGAATTCAGGCAAATTATAAAGTAGACCGGCTCAATTTTTTCATGAGTATTCAGGATGTTCGTACTTGGGGAAGCAGTCCTACTGCCAATATTTCAGATGGATATTTATCTGTTCACGAAGCATGGGCGGAAGTGGAGTTTTGTGATCATTGGAAATTAAAACTTGGAAGGCAAGAATTAAATTATGATAATGCAAGATTCTTGGGCAACCTGGATTGGGCCCTACAGGCCAGATCGCATGAGTTTGCTTTGATGAAGTATGAAAAAGAAAAAGCTAAATTGCATTTTGGTTTTGGTTTTAACCAAGATGGCCAAAAAATTAGCGACAATCTATTCACAACACCCAATCAATACAAAGCAGCACAGTTTGCCCGATATGAAAACACCGTTGGTAAGTTCAACTATGGCCTACTCTTTTGGAACGATGGCAGACAGTATCAGGAAACAAATAATATCAACTATACTAGTCAAGGAATTCGTTACTTACAAACTTTGGCCTTGCCAACCCTAAAATACAACCTTCCCACAACAAAGCTTTCTGCTTATTTATATTATCAGTTTGGTAAAGATGTTTTAAACAGGTCTACCTCTGCGTACGATATAAGTGCACATATAACCCAGACTTTAACCGAAAACAAGGAGACAGGCTCAAAATACACTGCCACTGCTGGCTTTGAGCTATTAAGTGGAACAGCTACAAATAGCCAACAAAAAAACAAATCATTTTCTCCCCTATATGGTACCAATCATGCCTTCAATGGTTTTATGGATTTGTTCTATGTAGGCAACCACTTTAACTCACTGGGGTTGCGGGACATATACTTAAGAACCAGATACAATTTTGATGCTGGATTTTGGATACAGGGGGATTATCACCATTTTGCAAGTACTGCAACCATTCTTCAGGAAGGCTATACTGGTACAGAGCTAAATAAAGGATTTGGATCAGAGATTGACCTATCGATTGGTAAGGTAATAAGTGAATCCATTTCCCTTCAAGCAGGTTACAGTCAGTTCATTGCATCTGACACCTTCAAACATGTTCAGGACAATGGAAGCCTTAAAACCAATCAGAATTGGGCCTATATAATGTTTGTATTCAGACCAAACAATAAAGCTAAATTTATTGGTGTACCCCTTTAAAATAACCCTATGAAATTCCTTCTTTCCACCAAAGTATCCGTACTACTCCTTTTTATACTTGCTGTAGCTATGGGTATTGCCACTTTTGTAGAAAATGATCACGGTACTGCTGTTGCCAGGGCATTGTTTTATGAAGTCTGGTGGTTTGAATTAATAATGATCTGGCTATGTATTAATTTCATAGCCCATATTGGACAATACAAATTATTAAGCAAAGAAAAGCTACCATTAGGGATTTTTCATCTGGCATTTATCGTCATCATTATTGGTGCTGGAGTCACCAGATTATTCAGTAAAGAAGGCGTAATTCATATTCGAACTGGAAATTCGGAGAATATATATTACACCAGTAACAATTACTTGCAAATAGAGAGTGGAATTGGTGTTCATTTCAGCCATGAAGCTGAATTCACTTCCAAAACATTCGATCCAAGCACTTATGATATTTCCTTAGAAGGTCAAGATTTTGAATTGGTACTGGAGGAATACGTTCCTTCTGCCAAGCAAGTATTTGCACCTGGAAATGAAACAATTTTAGAACTTTCCTATATAAAAGAAGGAACAAGAAAAGAACAGATATTGAGAAGCGGTGAATCTTTGCTTCTAGGTGATCTGAGTCTAGAAATAAATGAAAATGGAATTGCACCGTTAAAAATTTATAGAAGTGATTCAGGCTGGATGCTTGCTACAAATGTGCATCTGCAAGTGATGGAAATGGCCAGTCAACAAATTGGTGTAATGCATGCCAATACAGCAGAAAGGTTGAAACTTAGATCCCTTTATCAATGGGAAAAAGGTGCTTTAGTGGTAAGGGGTATAAAGGAGAATGTAAGCCTAAACTATGTACCTGAGGAAGATTTGGAAGTGGCGAAAAACTATGCAGATGGTTTAAAGATGAGCCTTTTTGATAGCGAGAAGAATAAGTTGGCTTCAGGCTTTTTTCCAAAAGTAAGTTACAAACCTTCTTGGGTAGCTTTTGATATTGGGGAGAACACTTACCACATGACCTATGGACCTAAAGCCCAAATGCTTCCCTTTTCTCTACACCTCAACACTTTTGAACTCAAGCGCTATCCGGGTTCCCAAAGCCCTGAAAGTTATGCCAGTGAAGTAATGGTTCAGGACAATGGGGAATCATGGCCTTATCGGATTTTTATGAACAACGTCCTGGATCATAGGGGTTATAGGTTTTATCAAAGTTCCTACGACGCTGATGAACAAGGAACAGTCCTCACTATCAATCAGGACAGGCCAGGAACTTACCTGACCTATTTGGGTTATTTGTTTTTAGGTATAGGAATGTTACTAACCCTTTTTGCAAAAAACAGCAGATTCAATATTATGCAGCGACGACTAGGTAAGCTATCAGCAGGGAGCAACTTACTTGTCCTTTTAAGTATATTCTCATTTGCTGCTGTGGGTCAGGAAAATGTTTCTCCAGAGGATTTTGTGGTTCCAAAGGAGAAAGCAGAAGCATATGGAAGACTTATTGTTCAGGACTTAGACGGACGCATGAAACCGTTGAATACTTTGGCCAATGAAATCACTCGTAAACTTAGTGGCAAAGCTGAAATTACAATTAGGGACAAAGATAAAACGCTAAGTCTTAGCCCCGAACAATTTTTACTAGCCGTACAATTACAACCAGAATATTTTAGTCGCTTATCCTTAATAAAAATTGACCAAAAAAAGTCCTTGCCTGTTTTTAAGGCACTGAAAAAATCACCTGTTGATCAGCTTAGTTTTATGGATTTTATTGATGAGGAGGGCAATTACCTACTGTCAGACTTGGTAGAAAATGCCAATTTACTCAAACCTTCGGAAAGAAATGAAGGCCATAAAGAACTCCTTAAAACCGATGAAAGGTTTAATATTTTTTATGCGGTATTAATTGGAGATTTTCTGAAACTATACCCGAACCGTTTGGATGATAACCAAACCTGGTACACCAGTTCACAATTTACCAGTGGCTTTGAAGAAGAGGACGCCATTTTCGTACAAAACATTGGAAAGTTGTACTTAAGTAATTTAAAAGAAGGCTTACTAACCGGAAATTGGGAAAAGGCAGACGAGACATTTGGCTACATAGACTTGTATCAAAGGGAGGCCGGCAAGGCTGTTTATCCCAGTGAGGCAGAAATCGAAGGCGAGTTGCTATTTAATAAACTCAAACTAGGAAATCGCCTGTTTGGGTATTTTTGGTTGCTTGGATTAATGATGTTAGGCCTTGCGATTACAGCCTTGTTTTATTCAGGTAAAAGTCTGAAAGCTAGCTGGAAAGTAGGAGTTGTTTTGGCTTGGATAGGCTGGGTGATATTTACCTTTCATCTGTCTCTTCGTTGGTACATTGCTAAGCACCCACCTTGGAGTGATGGATTCGAAATGTTGGTTTTTGTAGCTTGGGGGGTACTCCTATTTGGATTAGTGTTTGGCAAAAAATCCCACTTTACTGTTCCTCTGGGACTATTGTTTTCTGGCACTTTACTCTTCGTTAGTTTCTTGGATTGGCTCAATCCAGAAATCACCAACCTTATGCCAGTACTCCACTCCTACTGGCTAAAGATCCATGTGGCCATCATTGTTAGTGGCTATGCACCATTGGCACTTTCAGCAATTATTGCCTTACTAAGTTTATGTTTACTTGTGTTCAAACCCAAAAGTCCTAACCCTAGGTGGTGGCTTTCCATGAAAGAGCTCATTGTGGTCAATGAATTGTCTATCACTGTAGGTTTGTTCCTTTTGACAATAGGTACTTTTCTTGGGGGTGTATGGGCAAATGAGAGTTGGGGAAGGTATTGGGCTTGGGATCCTAAGGAAACTTGGGCGCTTATCTCCGTTTTAATATATGCTGTGGTACTTCACTTAAGACTAATTCCTGGAAGTAGAAATGCCATAATTTATAATCTGGCAAGTTTATGGGCATTTAGTGCTATAATTATGACCTCATTTGGAGTGAATTATTACCTCTCAGGTTTGCATTCTTACGCCAAAGGAGATCCTGTTCCCGTTCCTTACTGGGTTTATGTAGTAACGATTGTCTTGCTTATTGTATCAATAATTGCTTACCTGAGGTTTAGTAAGTTAACAGAAGCAGAAAAGCGACAATTGATGATTTGATACAAATTTTTAAGCCCTGTATAGTAACTACATATTTGAAGCTAACTTAGATTGAGTTAATTTTCAATTTTAACCCGGATTATGTAATAGAATGTCTATTGCATATTTCGGGTTTAACTTAAGATAAAATGAAACTGCCCTTTATTATCTACTTGCTTTCCCTTAATTTTTTATCTTTTGGCCAGGAAATAATCATTCCAAATGGTTATGAATTGCTTGCTGAAACAGAGGGAGATTTGGACAAAGATAAGGTTTGTGAAAAAGTACTTGTATTTGAAACCTCTGAACCCTCTGAATATGGGAAAATTAGGGAAATTCAAGTACTGAAATATTCAAATGGACAATGGGTGATCTGGAGAAAATCAACCAAAGCCATTTTAAAAAGTCAAGAAGGTGGCATTATGGGTGACCCTTTTGAAGAAATTTCTATTGAAAATGGAATTTTGACAATTGGCTTTTCTGGGGGCAGCAGTTGGAAATGGTTTTACAAAGACAAATACAGGTTTCAAAACGATGAGTTTGAACTTATAGGTCATACAAGCATTTATGGTAAATTATGCGAATACTGGGCTAACTTTGATTTCAATATCTCTACAGGAAAAATAATCTTCAAGAAGGAGTACGAAGATTGTGAAAATGATCAGGATATCTATAAAACTGAAGCGGAAGAGTTCTTTTATAAAGGGTTAAAAATTAACCTTAACAATAGAAATTTGGATAAAGTTAAACTCACCACACCAAAGTACCAGGAAGACCTGTATTTATAAAAAATTGAGGTATAAGTTCGTAAAAGCTAAAAATATAAATGCTTTTGAAGGGAAAACAAATAAAAAGGTAATAAAAAAGCAGTTTTTAGAATCTGAATTTTTATAATAATTCAGCTAAAAACTGCTTTTTCTAATGCTTATTTGATTAGAGGCTCTTCAATAACAGCCTTCATAAATGATACCTCTCCGGTATCGACATCGTAATAACCTCCTGTCATTCCAATTTCTCCAATTTCATACAACTCTTTTAAAACCGGACTTTCTTGTAGAATCAAGTCCATGGTAGAAATAACATTTTGTTTTTCTACAGCCCTAATGAACTCAGGGTCTGTTTTATTTGACTTAGGCATATTGTCTGAAACTTCATCAATAGCAGGATGAACCTTTTCCAATAACCCAGTTAAATTTCCGATTTTCACTCCAGCACAGGCTCCTTTTATCGCTCCGCATTTGCTATGTCCTAGGACTACGATTTGTTTGGATCCAGCAAGTTTACAAGCAAATTCCATGCTTCCTAAAATGTCTTTATTAATTACATTCCCAGCTATTCTAACGCTAAATATATCACCTAACCCTTGATCGAAAATCAATTCAGCAGAAGTCCTACTGTCTATACAGCTCAAGACAACAGCAAAAGGAAACTGTCCATCTTTAGTGTCATTTACTTGCTCTAGTAAATTTCTATTAATTTTAAGATTGCTTACAAAACGTTGGTTTCCTTCCTTTAATATAGTCAAGGCCTTAGCTGGCGTCATTGTGGCCTGTGTTTCTGCAGTATGTGCTTTCATTTTTTATAACTATTTTTTTTAAATATAGGTATCTATAATTATTTAATTATGGAAAAGTTGGCTAATTCTTTCTTCTGACAAAAGGTTTTTGTCGATATGAACTTTATTGTTGGTATCGATATCATTGTCTAATCGATAAGCATCTTTAAAACCTACTAATTTAACCTTAATTCCTTTTTCTTTTGCATTTACCATTTTAAATTCATGAATCAAATCAAGTACATCTTGAGCTATATACACTGTATCTGAAGCATTTATTATTACGTTTGAATTCTCTGGGAGTTTGTTCAGAGTAAGCTTAATTGCAGCTTTGTTAAGAAATGAAACTTCCTGGGCTAAATCTACATGGATTACATCACCACTTGTGTATTCTTCTTTTCTAAAGAAGTAGGCTTTTTTGATATTACCTCTTAGAATGAAAATCACACTTACAATCATTCCTAAAGCTACTCCATTTAACAAGCCAAGGAATACCACCGCCAACAACGTTAAAATAAATGGAATAAATTGGTATTTACCTCGCTCCCAAAAATGTTTAAATGTAGCAGGATTTGCCAATTTATATCCAATGGTTAATAAAATGGCGGCAAGGGTTGCCATTGGAATCATATTTAGAAAAGCAGGAATACTTAATACGCAAATAAATAAAAGAAAACCGTGGATTATTGCCGACATCTTGGTTTTAGCACCTGAATTTGCATTTGCTGAGGACCTAACCACAACCGATGTCATTGGTAAGCCACCCAATACGCCACTGATCATATTACCAACTCCCTGTGCTTTTAATTCTACGTTGGTATTAACAAATCGTTTTAATGGGTCCAATCTTTCCGTGGCTTCTATGCATAGTAATGTCTCTATTGAAGCAACAATGGTAATGGTAATGGCTACAATCCATACGCCAGGATTAAAAATTGCTTCATAAGATGGAGAAACAAATATCCCTTTAAATTCTTCAATATTCTTAGGAACTGGTAGGCTAACCAAATATTCCGAGGTGACGGCAAAAGCACTGTCTGTTAAGATAAAGATTCCGTTGATTACAATTCCTGTAATTACAGCAACCAAAGCGCCAGGTACCAACTTTAACTTTTTCAAAGCAGGTGTTTTTTGCCAGGTAATAAGTACTGCCAAAGAAGCAACTGTTATAATTAGAATTCCAGGTTGAATGTCTTGAAAGGCAGCAAATATATCAACAAAAATCCCCAATCCAGAGCTTATTTCTACGTCAGAACCCAAAGCCAAGGGAATTTGCTGAATAAAGATAATAACGCCTATACCTGCTAGCATTCCCTCAATAACATTGGAAGGAAAATAATTGGATATTGTTCCTGCTTTCATCAAACCCAAGACCAATTGCATAGCCCCAGCTAAAATTACCGCTACTAGGAAAGATTCATAGCCAAGATCTGCTATTGCAACAAAAACAATTGCCGTCAAACCAGCTGCAGGGCCTGAGACACTAATATGAGATTGACTTAAGAACCCAACGACGATACCGCCTATGATGCCTGTAATGATTCCTGAGAATAAGGGTGCGCCAGATGCCAAGGCAATTCCCAAGCATAAAGGTAGTGCTACCAGAAATACTACCAAACCTGATGCAACATCTGATTTTAGATGCGCAAATAGATTATTACTTTTCATGTAAAATTATTATGAGTTTAAAATTTCTTACCCCTGTAAAGAGCATTAAATACTCTTAGAGATAGATAAAAATCCAATGACTGCAAGATTTACAATGTCATTGACAGAAAGAAAAATTATTTAAACTCTGGAGGTGGAACTATTATTCCTGGATCATAGAGGCTATTCAAGAAAT
Organism: Cyclobacterium sp. L-R; assembly: GCF_056859355.1. Classification (NCBI taxonomy): domain Bacteria; kingdom Pseudomonadati; phylum Bacteroidota; class Cytophagia; order Cytophagales; family Cyclobacteriaceae; genus Cyclobacterium; species Cyclobacterium sp. L-R. The sequence goes on along the minus strand of NZ_JBSXOH010000095.1, from coordinate 43,243 downwards.
TATCGATGTTAATTCTACGCGAAATATCGTTATCAAACGATCTGGCTAACAAGAAATAATTCGTAGGAAAAAAATCATCAACATCCAACTCGCATTTTACTTCATGCTCTTTAGTTTCTTCTTCTGTAAATGAAAAAAACATGGATATATTCACCTCATCATCTATCGCTGCCACCACAATGCTGGGCATAAACAATAGCGAAAGGAAAAGGGTCAAAAACCCAAATGCTATACCTCGATATGTTGATTTATTAAAAGCCAATCTTAAATATTTGTGAATGCAATATAGTGAATAACATAAAATTTAACGTCCTCTAATTGAAAATGTTTAGAATTTTTCGTCAATTTTATGCTTTTAGCTTGAAAAACAGCACTTAATTAAAGAATTGAAAAAGCAACTTTAGTTGATATTTTACTTAGCTCAGGGCCATAAAGTCAAGATTTTTCCATTCTACCATCCAACAGGTGAATTACTTTTTTACCATAAGTAGCATTCTTTTCTGAATGTGTTACCTGTATAATGGTGACCCCTTCCTCATTTAATTTCTTAAACAATTCCATAATTTCTTGGCCTTGCTTTGAATTTAGATTACCAGTTGGTTCATCAGCTAAAATTAACTTAGGCTTTCCTATCAAAGCACGAGCCACTCCAACAAGCTGCTGTTGTCCCCCACTTAGTTGAGTTGGAAACAAGTCTTTTTTTCCTACAATATTAAAACGATCCAACATATCAGCAACAAGGGCTTTGCGTTCAGATCCGGAATGCTTTTTATAGAGCAAAGGCATTTCCAGGTTCTCATAGACCGTCAACTCATCAATTAAATGATAAGCCTGAAAAACAAAACCAATGTATTGTTTGTAGAGCTCAGCACGGTGTTTTTCTTTCAATTGGTGAACAGGTTCATCCATAAAATTGTATTTACCTTCATCAAAGACATCCAACATACCAATTACATTGAGCAAGGTAGACTTTCCTGAACCGGAAGGTCCCATAATGGAAATAAAAGCGCCTTCCTCAACTTCAAGATTGATGTCTTTAAGCAAAAAAACCCTTCTTCCGCCCTGTTGGACCCATTTAAAAATATTATTTAATTGTATGAGCATGGTATAATATTAGTGTTAAATATTTTAATTTTCAGTTCTATTCTTCCTTTAAAGCATCTACAGGATTGGCCATGGCAGCATTGAGACTTTGATAACTAACAGTCAAAAGGGCAATGCCAATGGCAAGTACTCCCGCCAAACCAAATACCCACCAACTGATCGTTGTTTTATAAGCAAATCCTTCCAACCAATGATGCATACCGTACCAAGCTATTGGCACGGCAATGATAAAAGACATCAATACCCATTTTAGAAAGTCTTGGTTAAGTAAAATTATAATTTCGGAAACTTTGGCGCCATTTACTTTTCTAATGCCAATTTCTTTGGTCCTTTTTGCCATAGAATACGAAGCCAAGGCAAACAAACCCATGCAGGAAAGCAAAACAGCAAGTATAGAAAAACAAGCCACCAAGGTGTTGATTTTTATGTACTCTTTGTACTGTTCGTTAAGTTTTTCATCTGCAAAATAAAATTTGGGTGCTATTCCTGAAAAAGCAGCACTCCATTTTTCTTTCAATTGATCAAGCACCTGAAGGCTTGCTCCTTTCTTTGCTTTGATGGAAAAATATCCCCAATTGGTAAAATCCTCCTGATCAGCAAAAATATGTACCAATGGTTGGGCTTTGTGTTGAACTCCTTGATAGCTGAAATTATCCACAATACCCACCAACTTCCGAATTTCCCCACTTGTTGAGCTTTCATTAAGAATCTGCCCATTTGCTTCCCTATAACCCAACACTTGTGTAGCAGCCTTATTGAGAACAATCGCATTTTCAAAATCTACGCTTCCTTTTTCAAAGCCATGACCTGACAATATTTTTATTCCAAAGGTTTTAAAATAGTTTTCTCCAACATAGGCTTTTCGAAGGTGTATCGATTCTGGCAAGTTTTCTCCCTGAGGGTAAAAACCATTGTAATTTTCACCATAGTAACCTGGGAAACACTGAGAGAAGCTTAGGGCCTCAACCAATGGACTTTCTTCTATCTCAGCAGCTATTCGTTTGTATTGGTTGCTTGTCTTTTCCAAGTCAGGAAATTGCCAGGGTTGTAATTCTGTAATGATTACATTTTCCGTGTCAAAAAGAGGGTCTTTCTCCATCATGGCCTTGACTTGTTTTCTGACCAAAACTGTACCTGAAATCAATACAATAGCTATGGCAAACTGAATCACAATTAGGGAGTGTCTTGCAGCAGAAGACCTGCTTCCTGAATAAGCATTTCCTTTTAGACTTTCTGTCAATGTACCCCTTGCCCAGAAAAAGGAGGGTATAATACCAGATAATATGCCCACTACCGCCAATATAAGCAATGGTATCCAAATAAAAACAGGATTTTGGAAAGGTGCAAAATGTAATTTGGTTTCAAAGAGTGAATTGAAGCTTGGAAGAAATACAGCCATTAAGCCTAACCCTAAAAACAGGGCAACAAAGCTAACTGCAAAGGATTCTGTCAATATTTGCCCAAAAAGCTCACTCCTCCTGGCACCATGTACTTTCTTAATGCCTATTTCCTTAATGCGAGAAAGTACACTGGTAATTGTTAGATTTATAAAATTAACAATAGCGATACTTATAATGCCTAAAGCAATTATGCTGAGGATGACAATTAGCGTTTGGTTGGATTCCTCAGCAGCATGGTATTCACTTAAAGACAATAGGTTAAGGTCTGTTTCATTTTGACCTACCGGTAAGTAATTTTCTTTAACAATTTGCTTAAGTTTTTCATCAAGTGCTTCGGGGTTTATTCCATCTTTTAGTTGAATATAAGTAATTGAAAAGGTGTTGTACCAGTCATGTATACCCTTCATCCAAGGGGAAATCTCCTCCCCTGTATCATAGGAGGAAACAATATCAAATTTTATGGAAGAATTTGAAGGAATGGCTACCACCCCTTTAACTTCCAAGAACACATCCTCAAATTTTATTTGCAGTTTTTTACCCAAAGCAGGTTCATCACCAAAGTACTTTTTAGCAAAATCTGAGCTGATTACTACCCCATATTTTTCCTGAATGGCATTTTTTGCAGATCCTTCGGTAAAAGGAAAACTAAAGACAGAGAAAAAACCTTCATCTACGTATATTATATTTTCCTGGAAGGCTACATCTTCATAACTTATGCGAAAACCTTCCCAATCGAAAATTCGCGTACCATTTTCAATTTCAGGTATCTCTTCCAATAGCTTCGGCAATAAAGGCCCTTTGGTCTGAACAGATTCTCCATCCCTTACCCTGTAGATATTTTCATAATTATCATGAAATTGATTGTAGGTCAGGTCGTTGTGGACATAAAGTGCCAAAAGCAAAAAAGATGCAATCCCAATGCCTAATCCAAAGGTATTGATCAAAAAGGTTCCCTTGTTGTTCTTTATATTTCTAAAGAAAAGTTTTAAGTTATTTCGCAGCATTGTTTCATAAATTATAAATGTCAATTTCCTTCAATCTTTTTTACGATCTTTATGCCATAAATATAATGTACTTATAATCAGAACATTGTATTGCATTCAATCTGGATCAGAATACGAAATGTAAAATATTTTGACAAATTATGTCTAATAAATTTACACTTTGAAGTCGCTTATTCCGTACTCAAGCTTTTCACAGGATTGGTATTGGCTGCCGCAAATATTTTGATACTGATAACGGCCAAAGCAATTATTGAAATACCTAAGCCACCAAGTAGAAAGACCCACCAACTCATGGCCGTATGGTTTGCGAATTCCTGCAACCAGTTACTTATGCCCCGATAGGCTATAGGAACAGCAATAACAAAAGCAATGCCTACCAGCACCATGAACTCTTTACCCAGTAAGAGGTTAAGTTGCATGATGGAGGCCCCCAGGACTTTTCTAATACCGATTTCTTTGGTGCGCCTTTCGGTGGTATGGATTACCAAACCAAGAAGGCCAAGGCAACTGATGAGTATGGCCAATCCGGTAGACCATTTTAAAAGCGTGGCCGTACTTTGCTCCTCGCTATAAAATTTCTTGACATCCTCATCCACAAAATTAATTTTAAACGTTTCGTCAGGAAAGAACTCCTTCCACTGCGATTCTATTTTATTTATTGCCAAAGGCCAATTTTCTATATCGTTAGCCTCAAAGGAAAAGTGTAGGGTTCTATTTTGACTATCCTGAAGAAATGCCATAGGCTCTATTTCCTCCCTTAAGGAACTTTGGTTAAAGTCTTCCATAACCCCTACAATAGGTATATTTTTATTGTTTACTTTGAATTGCTGGCCAATGACCTCTTCCGGTTTTTGAAATCCAATTTGGCGCATCAATGTTTCATTGATTACATATTCCGAAATAGAATCCTTGAGAGGTAAACGACCCGTCAAAAGGTCTATTCCATATAAATCGAGGTAATTTTCATCCCCATAGAGCAATTGTATTTGAACATGGGTTTCCTCTCCCTCAGAAAAATAGCTCACTCCTCTTCCTGAATAGCTTTGGGATGCGGGAGGATCTCCAGCAATACTTAAATTTTTCACCTCAGGGACTGCTTCAAGTACCTCCTTAAACGCTTCATATTTTTCAAGCGAAGCTTCACCCCTCGGAGCTTTAATATAGGCGATAGACTCCGTCTTAAATCCCATGTCCTTATTTATCAGGTAGTTTATCTGTTTGCCTACCAATAGCGTGGCTATAATAAAGACCTGGGCAATAACAAATTGGAAAACGGTTAGGAATTTTCTTATACTCCCCTTGTCCCCATCCAAAACCGATTGATTTTTGAGTACGGATACTGGTTTAAAATGAGACAACACAAGGCCTGGATAAAATCCCGCCAAAAAGGTAATGAGGATTAGTAACAGCAATAAAGAAAAAATAAGCACCGGGTTTTGCATTAAATCCAAGCTAAGCCCAGGAGGTATAAAGTCGGCGAATACACGAAGCAGTAAAGAAGCCAAGAATAGGGACAAAATAGCTGCCGCAAGGGTCAAAATGAAAGTTTCACCCAGGTATTGAATCACCAACTGCTTTTTGGAACTTCCTAAAGTTTTCCGAATACCAATCTCCTTGGCCCGTTTGGCAGATTGAGCTGTATTGAGATTAATAAAATTAATGCACCCTAAAAGCAATAGAAAAAGGGCAATAAAACCCAAACCAAATAAAATATCAGCGCTTGCCCGGTAACTGCTGTTGTCAAATACACCGTAATTATCGTTAAGGTGTAGGGCTTTCAAAGGTTGCAAATTGAAGGACCTGAAATAGCCCAAAGCAGCCATTTCTTCATTCTTGTACTCTTCAGCCAATGCATTCAGTTGGGCTTGCACGGCTTCTTTATTATTAATTTTATCTGTTTTAATAAACAATTGGGTTGATGAACTGATACTTCCCCAACTAGTATCATAGATATAACCATACTTCTCTGAATTTTGAACCGAGCTTCGGGATAAAAACTCCTTGAATGTAAAGTCACTACGGTCTTCAAATTCAGCCACAATTCCTGTCACTTTTACGATTAAAGAATCCTCATAAATCAAGGTATTGCCAATGACTTCTTCGGGTAATTTGCCAGGAAAGTATTTTTCCGCCCTACTTTTGCTCAATACTACTTCATACGGATTTTCTAGTGCTGCATTGGAGGATCCCGCAAGCCATTGGTAATTGAAAATCTTAAAGTATTCCTGGTCAGCAATCACTATATCTCCAGGCCAGTCAAATTCCTCTTGACTAGAAGCTACAGTTACTTTATCAAAACCAAAAAGGAAAAATGGACTGACATGGTCAATTCCTGTACTATTGGCTTGTAAGACATCAATTAGCGGTACCGGAACACCTCTCGAATGGCCTTCCTGATCAGGTCCTTGGGTATCTACTACTACTCGGAAAATCCGCTCCCTATCCTCATGAAATTTATCAAAAGTAAGGTCATAATAAATCATGATACCAATCACAAAAGCGGCACTCAAACCTATGGATAGGCCAATTACATTGATCGAAGAGAAGGTTTTGTTTTTCCAGATACTTCGAAAAGCAATTTTTAGATAATTTCTGTACATGGGCTCTTTTGTTTATTCAGTTCTTAAACTCTTCACTGGATTTACATTTGCCGCTTTGATGGCTTGAAAGCTTACTGTTAATAAAGTAATGAGTAATGCCCCAGCAATGGCCCAGCCAAAAGTCCAAGCAGATATTTCCATCCGGTAATCATAATTCTGTAACCACTGACTCATATAGTAATAGACGATAGGAATCGCAATCAGGCAGGAAATTAAAACAAGGATCACAAAATCTTTGGAAAGCATCTGCCATAAATTTAAAACTGATGCTCCCAACACTTTTCGTACCCCTATTTCTTTGGTACGTTGCTCTGCCACAAAGGAAGCCAAACCAAAAAGTCCTAAACAGCTAATAAGTATGGCCAAAAGTGTAAAAATTCCAGCCAAATTCCCCAGGCGTTCTTCGGATTCAAACTTCTGACCAAAAGCTTCATCTACAAATCCATAATCAAATTGGGCAGAAGGAACAACCTTGGCAAATACGGATTCTATTTTGGCGATGGCATTACTAGTAATTTCATCGGGCTTAATTTTGATATTTATATAGTCTACCCTATCGTAATCAATATAGAAAAAGGCCTGTTTTACTGGTTGATAAGGGGACTGCATTACCATGTCTTTCGTAACACCGATGATCTCTGCCCGGTCGTCATTCCCAAATGTAATGAAGCTCCCTACCGGATTTTCCAGGCCCATGTATTTGACAGCTGTTTCATTTAAGATAATGGTCGAAGAGTCCGAAGCATAGTCCCTGGAAAAGTCCCTGCCATCCACAAACTGCCAACCAACGGTATTCCCATAATCATGCGTTACCCGCAAAATACCAAAGTCAGGTGACATTTCAGGATCTTTGCCTTCCCAACTGATACTACCACCTCCATTGCTATATACCCCCATTAATGGAGAAGAAGACTGGGTCATGTCTTCCACAACTCCTGTGTATATCAATTCATTCCTCAATAGGTTGTACTTTCCATTGTACTCGGGATTGTTCATTTGTATCGAAATAAGGTTGCTTCGGTCATAGCCAATCGGCCGGTCCTTGGTGAACTCTATTTGGTTAAAAACGATCACTGTTCCCACTGCCAACATTATTGATACAGCAAACTGAAAGACTACCAATACCTTTCTGGGAACTGCGGAATAGGGTCCAGCCTTAAATGTTCCTTTCAATACCATGATCGGACTAAAGGAGGAAAGGTACAAGGCCGGATAACTACCAGCCAACATCCCAGTAAGCAAGGTCACCCCCAATATAGATGCCCAGAAGGTCAGGTTGGCCCAGGGTATCTGCATATTTTTGCCCGCCAATTCATTGAACCATGGAATGGTGAGCAATACCATTGCCAATGCGAAAAGTAGGGCAATACCTGAAATCAATATAGATTCGCTTAGGAACTGGAAGACCAATTGCTGCTTATTGGAGCCAACTGTTTTTCTAATGCCTACTTCTTTGGAACGCTTTTCAGAGCGAGCTGTACTGAGGTTCATAAAGTTAATACAGGCCAGAATCAATACAAATAAACCTATGGCTATAAATAACCACACAAAAGTGATCCTACCTTCTGTAGGCTCCCCTTGAGCATCAAATTGGGAATACAAATGCCATTTGTCCATGGGATAAGCAAAAGGATGTAGACCACGTTTCTCGAAACCCTCTAATGATTCCGCGGGTCCGTATTGAAAATACAAATCCTTCAAAGCAGCATTGGCTGTTTCAAAATCAATTTCTGGCCTTAATTGCACATAAAATTGGAAAGACCAATCATCCCAAACTGTTTTTATTCGTTCGAATCTTTCGGGCTCATTGGCCTCTGTCAATTTCCAATTGGCAAAAAATTTCACATTGGCAAAACTGTTGTTTTTGGGGAGTTCCTTGTAAACGCCATTTACGACGGCATTCATCTCATTATTGATCTTTATAGATTTACCTATTGGATTTTTTTCTCCAAAAATGGCTGCAGCAGCAGTTTCTGACAAAACCACGGCATTGACCTCTTCTAAACTCGAATAAGAGCCTTGTAACATTTCCAAAGAGAGCATTTCCAGCCCCTCACTTTCAATAAACTGCCCTGTTTGGGTGTGATTTTCTCCCCCATTCGTCAATACATAATTCCCTACCCAGGTGGCACGTATTGCATGCGTAAAATAATCTGAATAATTGTCTTTTATAACGCTACCCATGATGTAAACCGTAGAGGGAAAAGACTCAATTTCACTTGTATCCAGATTTTTGGATCTATTGTAAATCTGTGCAATCTTATCATGGTTATTATGGTAGGTATTGAAAGTAAATTCATCCAGGACCCATAGACCGATTATGATGACAACAGCCATTCCCAGTGCCAATCCCCCGATATTAATTGCAGAGTAGCCCCTGTTGCGGTTAAGGTTTCGCCAGGCAATTTTTAGATAATTTTTATACATGATTCTATGATTTATTCGGTTCTTAAACTTTTAACTGGGTTCTCATTCGCTGCTTTTATTGCATGAAAACCTACTGTCAACAGCGCGATAGTCAAAACCATAGCACCTGCCATGACAAAAACCCACCATTGAATTTCTATTTGATAAGCAAAATCCTCCAGCCAATAATTCATGATAAGCCAGGCCAAAGGAGACGCCACTATAATTGCAAATACTACTAGTTTTAAAAATTCTTTAGACAAAAGTTTTACGATGCCCATTACAGATGCGCCGATCACTTTCCGTATGCCTATTTCCCTCCATCGCTGAACAGTACTATAAGCTACCAGGCCAAATAAGCCCAGACAGGAAATAATAATGGCCAGCATAGAGAAATTAAAAATAAGGTATCCGAATCGCTCGTCAGCTCGGTATTGACGGTCAAAGAATTCATCAAGAAAATAGTAATCGAAGGGTTCGTTTGGTAGAACGGTCTTCCATTTTTCCTCAATGGAGGCTACTGTATTTGTTAAATCATTTGGGGATAATTTAACCGTCAGAAGCCCTTTTCTACCTCTGTCCACCCGCATGGTAAGGGGGTCAATGTTTTCCTTTAAGGACTTAAAATGAAAATCTTGTACTACCCCGACAACCCGGCCTGAACGCCCCCATTGCTTAAATTTGGCCTCCAAAGCATCCTTTGGAGAAGCAAAGCCCAGCAATTTCACAGCACTTTCGTTAATTACCATGGCTTCTAAAGTGTCTGTTGGAAATTGGCTGGAAAAACCTCTTCCTGCAACTACCTTCATATCAAATTGCGTAATGGCATCAAAATCCACAAAATAGGCATCAACATCTACTATTTGTTGGTCATGGTTTACATTTTGAATCCTTGAATAGGCCAAAGGATTGTCTCCTCCTGGAATGCTTGATACCAAACTCGTTGAGACTACTCCAGGTAAAGCCTCAAGTCCATCCTTTAGCTCAGTATTACTGGAGTTCAATATTACCATCCGCTCTTTATCAAACCCCAAATCTTGGTTTCGCATAAAACTCATCTGGTGATAAATGACAATGGTACCAATTATTAATGCTATGGAAATTGAGAATTGGGTAACGACCAGCCCTTTTCGCAATAGAATCCCTTTCGTTCCATTGGAAAAACTGCCTTTCAATACATTTACAGGCTTAAATGAAGACAAAATGAATGCAGGATAGCTTCCTGCTAATATTCCTATAAGTATTGCGATCCCTAATAAAGACAAGACATGATAGGGATTCGACAAAATACCCTCAGCAATGGTTTTACCCGCCATATCGTTAAAAGCAGGTAGAATCAGCGAAGTAATGGCAAGGGTTAAGGAAAATGCCAGTAAACAAATGAGGGTAGACTCCCCGATAAACTGGAGGCCCAGTTGTCTTTTTTCAGCACCAATTACCTTGCGTATTCCCACTTCTCTGGCCCTTTCCGTGGACCTTGCAGTAGTAAGGTTGATGAAATTAATACTGGCAATCAGCAAAATAAACAGGGCAACAATTGATAGGGTATATACATTGTTAATGTTTCCACTTATCGTTCTGTATCGGTCTGATCTCAGATAAACCTCCTTAAAAGGTTCCAGGTACAATGTGACGTAGGCCTGGAGTTTTTTCATCCCTTCCCCATCATTTCTTTCTAAGAATTCCGGGAATTTAGATTCCAATACCTTGGCATTTACCTTTGGCTTGAGCAATATATAGGCATCCGGCTCATACCCTTCCCAATTGTTATTCAAATTGGGACTATAATTTTCAGTAAAAAATGTGGTTAAAGAGATTAAAATATCTGCCCTTAAATGGGAATTTACAGGGATATCTTCCATCACAGCTGTTACATTGCCTACAAAACCATAATCCTCAATATCCAAAGACTCGCCAATGGGGTCCAGATCTCCAAAATACTTTTTTGCCATTGATTCAGAGAGTACAATGCTGAAAGGAGCTAGAAGTGCATTTTCCTTATTTCCTGATAAAAGTTTAAAGTCAAACATTTTGAAAAAATCCGGATCAACTGCCAAACCATTGTTTTCGTTGTATCTTTTACCATCGCGATGAACCAATAGACGGGTTTCCTGAATTCTTACTGCTGATTCAACTTCTTCAAATGCTGTTTGCAAGTGAGGTGGCACAGCCCAGGCAGGTTCACTATTTTTTATGGTACTTGTTGGTGTTTCAATATCCGATACCACCCGATAGATCCTGTCTGCCTTGCTGTGAAATTGATCATAACTGAGTTCAAAGCTCACATAAAGAAGAATCAGGAAACCAGCACTAAGCCCAATTGCCAGCCCTGCAATATTCAAGAACGAAAAGCCCCGATGTCTCCAAAGATTTCGAAAAGCGATTTTTAGATAGTTTTTGTACATGGTTTTATCTTTTGAAGACAGCCTAAGAGGTAAGTACTTGTGAAATCATCGGTATATTATTCTGACCGTAAACTATTTACGGGGTTTGTTAAGGCAGCTTTAAATGCCTGAAAGCTTACTGTTGTCATGGCAATTGCAACCGCAATGGCCCCTGATATCAAAAACATCCACCATTTAATTTCAATGTGGTAGGCAAAATCCTGTAACCATCTATCCATGCCAAACCAAGCAATGGGAAAGGCGATTAAGGAGGCTATGGCGACTAATTTCCCGAAATCTTTGCTCAGCATCAGGGTAACAGAGAAAATCGAAGCACCAAGGACTTTTCTTAAACCAATTTCCTTTCTACGCTGAGTAGTGACAAAAATCACCAGACCCAACAGTCCCAGACCAGAAATGATAAAGGCCAGGATCGTAAAGACCAGAGATAATTTTCCCTGTTTTTGCTGGGCCAGGTATTGCTGGTTAAAGTTTTCATTGAGAAAATGGACGTTTGCTTGATTTTGGGAATCGAATTGTTCCATTGTACTTTTTACATATGCAATCCCTGCAACCGCTTTACCTTTTGAGATTTTTATATAAAGATTGTCTCTTTCCCTATCATTTGGTGGCATCAACAGTACCATAGGTTCGATTTTATGCTGTAAAGAAGTTGAATGAAAATCTTTAATAACCCCGATAACCTGCCGATTTACCAGGCTGTCATTTCCGGATTTATAATTGATTTTCTTTCCAATGGCATCTGTATAGCCAAGGGAATTCATCAATGTTTCGTTAATGATTACGGTGCCCTCTTTATCTGTGGGCATATCAGCTGAGAAATTTCTACCCTGTAATAATGCCATTCCATTGGTTGGCAGAAAATCCTCATCGATGTAGAGGAAATTTGCCGTAGTGGCAGTGGTTTGCATTTTTCCATTTACCTCAAAAAAGAAACTAAATTTACCAAGGTAATTGGTACCTAGTGGATTACCAGCTGTTGCCACACTTTCTACCAAGGGGTTTTGCAGGAGTGTTGCTTTCAATGTTGGTATTTTGCTACGTACTTTTACATCATCGATATGGCTTATCAGCACCTGAGTTTTGTCAAATCCAAGGTCTTTTTGAGAGACAAATTGCATCTGTCTGTAAATAATGTAGGAGCCACTAATCAGGCAAACTGTAATGACAAACTGGACTACTACCAGTGATTTCCGTAAGAAAACACTAGTACCCATATTGATCATTTGCCCTTTGAGTGAAGGAATCATTTTAAGCCTTGACAAAAACAAGGCAGGATAACTCCCACATAAAACCCCTGTCAAAGCCGTAAAAAGAACAATTGCCCCAATGGTTATAAAAGCTCCGAAATGCAGGAGTGTCAAATCTTTTTCAGCAAATTGATTAAATACAGGAAGCGTTAATTGAACTATAAAACAGGCTAAAAGTGAAGCAATAAAGGTGACCAAAATTGCCTCACTTAAAAACAACCCTACGAGGTGTTTTATTTCAGATCCAACCACCTTCCGGATACCGATCTCCTTCACCCGTATGGTGGCGCGTGCTGTAGATAGGTTCATGTAATTGATTACCGCAATCAACAATACTAGCAGTCCAATTATAATAAATAAGTAGACCAATCCGGCATTTCCATTGGCACTTAATTCATAATCCAGATGAGAATGCAGATGAATAGCCGTAAGTGCTTGTAATTCTATCTTAAAATCAGAAAAATTCATTCGGCTGGCTAGTTCCTTTTCAAAGGGAACAAGCTTGTTTGCAAATGAATCTGGGTCAGTCCCTTTCTTTAAAAGAAGGTAAGTATATAGATATGCTGCATTCCAATTTTCACTTTTCAGGTCTTCCGTTGCAAATGAACGGATTGCACTGAATTTCAAGTGGGAGTTTTGAGGAAAATCCTTTATTACTCCCGTTATTTTGATTGGCTGTTTTTGATTGCCCAGGGCAATTGTTTTATTGATTGCTTTTGAGGCATCCCCAAAAATTTTAATTGCAAGGCTTTCTGTAATGACGATGGTTCCCGGATTTACCAAGGCAATTGCGCCATTTCCATAAAGAAACGAATAATCAAAAAGCTCAAAGAAAGCATTTTCTGCAAACCAAATGCCCTCTTGGTTGATACTTTTATTGCCGTAATTGATTAGGTCACCACCTTCAATATTGATTCTTACTGCCTCTTCCACTTCAGGGAATTCATTTTTAAAAGCGACTGCAAAAGGTGGAGAGGTAAGGGCAATGTCCATTTTTCCATTGTCCCAATTCGCATGCTGAGCGACCCTGAAAATTTGCTCCGAATTGGTAAAGGATCGATCATAGCTAAGTTCATCGGCTACATACAATGCTATCAACCAAAAAGCCGCGAGACCTATGGCAATACCGCTAACATTTAGAAAGCTGTAGCCTTTGTTACGTTTTATATTTCGCCAGGCGATTTTAAGGTTATTCTTAAGCATAAATACTTATTTAAAGCCTTCACCAGCTTTTTAGGCCAGATATGACTATTCTAATTTATTCCGATCGTATACTATTTACCGGATTAGCTATCGCTGCCTTAATACTTTGATAACTTACCGTAAGAATGGCTATGGCTACAGCCATAAAGGCAGCAATAGCCAAAACCCACCAACTGATTTCTATTTTATAAGAAAAATCTTCAAGCCATTTGTTCATGACGTACCAGCCTAATGGTAAGGAAATTAGCACCGAAATAGCTACCAACTTTAAAAAGTCAACAGATAACCTAAAGGATATTTGCCCCACACTGGCTCCCAAAACCTTTCTTATTCCAATTTCCTTGGTTCGTTTTTCTGCATTAAATGCTGCCAAGCCGAAAAGTCCAAGGCAAGCGACCAGAATTGAAAGGACCGTGAAAATGACAAATAACTTACCTAACCTTTGGTCTGCTTGATAGGTATCGTCAAAGGATGCATCCATAAAATAATAGTTAAAAGGGAGTTCAGGGGCCAACTGGGTCCAAGTAGCCTCAATTTGAGTAATCGTTTGTGCAAAATCACCTGCATTAAGTTTTATGGCCAAACTTCCTAGGTTTTTACCGATTACCAAGCTTAATGGGGTAATGGTTTCCCTCAGGGATTCAAAATGGAAATCGTTGATGACTCCAATTACTGTATAGTATTCATAGTCCGTTTCTACCATATTGGAAGAAAACCTTTTTCCTAAAACCTCTTCAGCCGATATTCCTAAAACTTTTAACGTACTTTCGTTGATAAGCATGGCAGAAGAATCAGAGTAAATAGTGGGATCAAAATCACGACCTGCAAGGATTTTCAGATTAAAAGTAGATACATAATCATGGTCAACATCCCAGGTTTGCATGCTAAGCGCCTTTTCCTGATCGGAGATACCTTCCTCAAAAAATGAATTGTCACTTCTACTTGAAGGGGTGGGAAAATAGGCACTTAAGGTCGAATTACTTACTTGAGGTAAATCAGTTATTTTTTCCTTTAATAGCCTTGTCTTTGCTCCAAGCGCATATACATCATTTATGATTAATACCTGCTCTTTTTCATATCCCAAGTCCTTCTGCTGAATAAACTGTAACTGCCCATAAACTACCAATGTTGCTACGATAAGGAATACGGATATGGCAAATTGAAAAATAACAAGCCCATTTCTCAATTTACCCCCACCTACAGCAGTACTGCCACTACCTGAAAGAACCTTGGTAGGAGCAAAACGCGAAAGGAAAAATGCAGGATAACTACCTGAAAACAATCCTAAAATGACAGTAAAAACAATGATGATCAACCAAAAATAAGGTTCTAATAAAGGCACAGACAACTGCTTATCAGATAAATCATTGAAGTAAGGCATTAACAACATGCTCAGAACCAAAGCCCCTAACAATGAAGCAAAACTGATCAAACCAGATTCGGTAAGAAATTGCCCAATTAAAGTAAACTGATTGGACCCTAAGGTTTTTCGAATCCCTACTTCTTTGGCTCTTTTTAAGGAACTAGCTGTACTAAGGTTCATAAAATTAACACTAGCCAAAACAATTAAAAACAAGGCTATAAAAGAAAGAATGTAAATATTTTGAATGCTATTGTTGGCATTCATTTCACCTTTACGATGAGAGTGAAGGTGAATATCAGTCAATGGAAGGGCACTGTACCGAATATAATTTCCGGAAGCATCAAACTGCTCCTTTGTCATGCCTGGAAAGACCGTTTGTGCCCAAGTAAGTACATAAGTATCTACTATATAAGGAAGGGATGACTCAAAATCGGCCCTTTCAGAAAGTGGGGAAAGTTTTACAAAGGTATTGTAATTGTGGGAACCCCAGTTTGGTATTTTAGCATCAGCATAGCCTGCCATGGCTATAAAAAGTGTATAATCACCCAAAAATGAGTTTCGTGGAAGATCATCTATTACTCCGGATACAGTATAAGTTTCTCCAGAATCAAAAATTAGGGTTTGACCTACCGCCTCATTTATAGGAAAGAACTTCTCAGCAGCGGATTTGGTAAGCACTACTGTATTTGGATCCTTCAAAACCGTTTGCTTGTCTCCAAAAAGAAGGTCAATACCGAAAAAACCTAAAAATGAGGGATCAGCATAGGTAGTTCCAGTCAATTTGACATTACGTAAAGTCCCGCTTTTCTTTAACAGGCTGCTACCAATAGTTCTAAATCTAGTTGTAGCTTCTACTTGTGGAAAATCGCTTTCCAATACTTCAGCCATTGGTGCAGGTACTACGGCGGTTGAATTTTCCGCCCCACCAAACTTTATATCAGCATTTAAACGATAGATTTGTTCTGAGTTAGGAAACATCTTATCGTAACTCAACTCATCATAGATGTACAATGCGATTAGAAGGCCACCTGCCATGCCAACTGTAAGTCCGAAGATGTTGAGAAAAGTAAAAAAGGGTTGCTTTTTTAAGCTTCTCCAAGCTATTTTAAGATGATTTCTAAACATGACAAATATTTTAATTGATAATAACCTTCTTTTGTCTTCACTAACTATCCTATATGGTTTAGCCAGATTTGTAATTCGATTGTATTTCTAAATATTAATCTTCCTTAATTGCTTTTACGGGATCTAAATTTGCCGCCATAAGGCTCTTGTAGCCTATTGTGGAAAAGGCAATAAAAAGCGTAATCAAGGCAGCCAAGCCATATATCCACCAATAAATCTCTATTCGGAAGGCAAATCCCTGTAACCAATTCTCCATCAGATAATACCCGATAGGAAAGGCGAAGAAGAAAGAGATCCCCACCAAAAGAAGAAAATCTTTGGTAAGCATGGATACAATCTGAAAAACAGTAGCACCCAAAACTTTTCTAATCCCAATTTCCCTAAAGCGTTGTTCGGCGGTAAAAGTGACCAGCCCAAATAGTCCCAAACACGCAACAGCAATGGTCAATAGCGCAAAACCATTTAAAACTTTTCCCATATTTTGTTCGGTCTGATAAGCCCTTTGGTAGGAATCATCCATAAGGGAAAAGCCAAAAGATTCTGCAGTACCGAAAGAATTCCACAACGATTGCGTCTCATCAATGAGAGCGGTCATGTTCAATGATTTGGCTTTCACGATCAGGCCACCATACGGCCTGTAATACATCAACAAAGGTTCTATTGGTTGATGCAAAGATTTAAAGTGAAAGTCTTTTACTACGCCTATTACCGTACTTGTATGGATTCCATCTGAGATGGTTTTTCCTATAGGATCATCATCAAAGCCTAAAATCTTAGCGGCCGTTTGGTTAAGAATCACATTTGATGAATCAGCGCCGAAATCTCTTGAAAAATTTCTTCCTGCAACCATTTCCATTTCCATTGTAGGAATATAGTTTTCGTCAATATTGAACACTGGCATCCGCCGATTGAATTGACCATTGATGTAAATCTGTGTCACATTATTGTCCGAAGGGCCTGCTGGTACAAAGGAAGACTGGGTCACAGCGCTTACTTTAGGATTTTTTATCAACTCATTTTTAAAGGCCTCCTGATTATTTTCCAACAGATAAGCATCCCTAATGACCAGAATTTGGTCTCTATTATAACCCAGGACTTTGTTTTGAATATAGTTCATTTGCTGATTGACCACCAAGGTCGCCAATATTAGCCCTGCCGAAATCACAAATTGAAACACCACCAATCCACTTCGAAAACTTTTATTTGATCCCCCTGACGTACTATTGGTTAAACCCTGAATGGCTCGAAAGGAAGACAAATAAATGGCTGGATAGCTTCCTGCCAAAAGACTTATCAGAAAAGTAAATACGGGCAGAGTCAATAGCAGCTGTGGCTGCAAAAAGTAGGATAGTTTAAGTGCTTTCCCCGAAAACTCCACATAAAAAGGTAGGATAACAATTACGAAAACAACCGCCAGAAGCATGGCTGCAGTACTTGCTATAAAGGATTCGGAGATAAACTGGTAGAAAAGCATTTTCTTATCGGCTCCCAATACTTTGCGAATGCCGACCTCTTTGGCTCTCTTGGCAGCAGTTGCTGTTGCCAGGTTTATAAAATTGACACAAGCAATCAAAAGCATAAACAGGGCTATTGCACTGAAAATATAGACATATTTTATGTCCCCACCTTCTTCTAATTCGCTGTAGGAGGCATTGTCGGAGCGCAAATGAATGTCAGTCAAGGGTTGTAAGATAAAACCAAGTTGGTTGTCTTTGGTAAACTCCTCAAAGGACAGGCCCATTTCTTCCTGCATGGAAGGTCCCATGTATTTCCCAATCAAATCCGGCAGTTTCCCTTCCAATTGTTGGTGATCAAATCCCTTTTCTAGCAAGAGATAGGTGAAAAAATCACCTTTGAACCAAGAATTACTGTTGGCTTCAGGGAACCCTTTCATTGAAGCAAAGAGGTCAAAATGAAAATGGGCATTTTCAGGCATCTCCTCAATAACTCCCGTAATGGTATAGGGTTGTTCCTGACTTTCCAGATAAAACAATTTCCCTGTTGCATCTTTGGTTCCAAAATACTTTAATGCCAATGTTGTAGTTATAACGGCAGTGTTTGGCTGGTCCAGCGGATTTACAGCATTTCCCTTTATTATTGGCAGGCTAAAGATGTCGAAGAAATTTGGATCTACGTAAGCAAATCTCCCATCTCTGTAAGACTGGTTGTCAATAGTAATTTTCGGTGTCCCAACCCTTCGAATCCTAGTTGCATCAAGCACTTCGGGGTATTCCTCCTTAAGCGTCTGTGCAACAGGGGCCATCACCACTCCTTCTTTTATCTCCTCACCATTTACCTTGGCTCTAAAAACAATCCTTGAAATTTGATCGGCCTTCAAATTGAACTGGTCATAACTCAATTCATCCAGGACAAAATGAGATATGATGACGCAAGAAGCTATGCCCAATGCCAAACCTAGGGTATTGATGGAAAACAGCACCTTGTTTTTAAGTAGGCTTCTCCAAGCTATTTTTAGGTAGTTTTTGATCATTATTGCCAGTATCTAAAATGTTGCGAGTATTTTGGATCGTTTATAATTCGGCTCCTATGGCTCTATTTTGACTTTCTGTCACAATTTGACCATCAAATAAATTAACTACACGGTGTGCGAAATGAGAGTCATGCTCTGAGTGGGTTACCATCACGATGGTCGTTCCTTCTTGATTTAGTTCGGTCAACAAGTTCATTACTTGCATTCCATTTTTCGAATCCAAGTTACCTGTAGGTTCATCAGCCAGGATCAACTTGGGCTTGGTGACTACTGCCCTGGCTATGGCTACACGTTGTTGCTGTCCTCCGGACAATTGATGCGGAAAATGTTTTTCACGGTGAGCAATTTTCATCCGCTCCAAAACCTGCATTACCTTTTCTCTGCGTTCTGCTTTGCCCATTTTCAAATAAATAAGAGGCAGCTCCACATTTTCAAAAACGGTCAATTCATCTATTAAATTAAAGCTTTGAAAAACAAAACCCAGGTTTCCTTTTCGGAGCTGTGTTCTCTGATTCTCCCGGAGTCCTGCTACCTCATTTGAAGCAAAATTGTAACTGCCTTCAGTTGGATTGTCCAACATGCCTATAATGTTGAGCAAAGTGGATTTTCCGCAGCCTGATGGGCCCATAATGGCTACAAACTCTCCTGCTTCAACTTTGAGATTTACTTTATTTAGTGCGAGGGTTTCTACTTCCTCTGTACGAAAGCTTTTTACTAAATCCTTGATGGTTATCATATCTTATTTATTTTTTTCTATTGCTTAGTTAAGCTATCTATTTCGTATGTATTTGCTTTAGAAGTAGATCAGTTCAAAACTATTCTATCGGCCTCACCAAAATTGTCATAGTTACTTGTTATTACTTTTTCTCCTGGCTGCAAGCCTTCCAGTATTTCATAATACCTAGCATTTTGCTTACCAATTCTAATGTTTCGTTTGATAGCTTCATCCCCTTCTGGATTTACTACAAAAACCCATTGACCTCCTGTACTCTGGAAAAAACTTCCTTTTGGCAGCAACATGGCATCGGAGGACTCTCCTAGTTGTAATTTGATATTATAGCTTTGTCCGGTTCTTATGTTTTCAGGTTTGTCCTCTGTGAAAACCAGGTCAACCCTAAATTTTCCACTTCTAACCTCTGGGTATACTTTCCTAAGGCGCAAGCTGAAATCCTTGCCATTCCGCTCCAATACAGCCATCAAATCTCTTTGTACCCTGTCGATATAATGCTCATCAATGTCCGCTTCGATTTTGTAATCAGTCAATACATTGATCTGACCTATGCGCTCTCCCTGAGCGATGCTCTGCCCAATTTCCGCATCCAAAAATCCCAATTGCCCGTCAGCCGGTGCACGCACATTTAAATGATCCAGTCGCTCATATACCATAGACAAGGTCTTTTCCATCCGCTCTAGATCGGTATCTAGGCCAGTCAGTGAAGTTTCACGCAATTCTTTGTCCTGTTCGGTCTGAAGTTTTACGATTTCATATTGCTTTTCAGAAAGTTCATAATTCTCTTTAGCGATCAGGTATTCTTCTCTGGAAATTAATTCTTCTTCATACAGCGCTTTGTTTTGCTCATAATTTCTTTTAAACCTTTGAAGGTTGGTACTTGCTGTTGCCAGAGATTTCCTTCCTTCCACCTGCCTTGAATCAAACGTTAATTTTGTAGAACGCAAATCATTTTGCTTAAGGGCCAGGTTACTTTCGCTGGCGAGTATTTGCTCGTAAAGGCTTCTGTTTTCCAAAACTAGAATAATGTCGCCCTTTTTAACAATAGCCCCTTCTTCTATTAATTTTTCGGTAACCCGACCCCCTTCATAGGCATCCATATAAATGGTGGCAATGGGCGCAACACTTCCATTGATGGTGATATAGTCATCGAATTTCCCTTCAACTACCTCGGCTATGGATAATTTGCCCTTTTCCGTACGGAAAGTAGAGACAGAACTGGTAAACCATAGCTGATAACCTGCATAGATCAACAGCGCTGCCAGAGCTATGTATCCGTAATGTTTTGGCCTTAGCCCTTTTTTCTTTTCAAGTATAATATCCATAAGTTATTGAATGTTAAAAAGGGATACTCCCCTATAAAAATCGATGGTACTGTTATTTACTTCAAGGCGCAAGCCTACTTCCAAGTTCTCATTTTGGGCAGCAGAAAATAGATTTTTTGCACTTGTTAGCTCTAAAATACTAATAAGCCCTTTTTCATATCGTCTTTGAGCAATAAGAAATGCAAGTTCTTGAGCTTTTACTTTCTGCAGGCTTTGAGCATATTCATTCTGCAGGGCTTTGTTTTCTACTACCAATTGCTGAATATCATTATAGACAGTCTGTTTTTGAATTTCAAAATTATTTTCTACCCTAAGCAGATCAATTTTACTTTGTTTGATTCGGGATCTTGTGGACCATCCCCTGCTAATTGGAATATTTAAACTCAAACCAACCGCTCTGTAGGTATTGTCCCTGATCTGATTCCTGAATTCTATTGTATTCCCTAAAGTATCTCTTGTTGTTTGAAAATACCCCGTTCCAATATTGGCATAAAGTGAAAGTGACGGATACAGGTAAGCCCTGTTTACATCGATCTGTTTTCTGGCAGCATTTACGCGAAATTCCTGTGCTTTAAGCAAGGGCAGGAAGCTTTCTGCCTGTTGGTAGATGGAATCAGTATGAATGGCTTGGAAAACCTGCTGAAAACCATCCTCTTGCTTTTTCCTTGCGACGTAGAAATTATCTCTATCCTCTAAGTTCATCTCTTGCATCAATTGAAGCTTTGCTAGTTCCAACTTGTTTTCACTTTGGGTAAGGTTAAGCTTGTCTGACAGTAAAAGTGATTCTGATTCATAAAGGTCAGCACCTGCTTTTAAACCTAACTCAATTTGTCTTTTTACCAAATTATAATTTGCCTGAGAAACCTCTGTTTGTCCTTTGGCAACTTCTACCAATTCCTCATAAAAGCGAACGTCATAAAATGCACGCATCACCCTAAAGGCAAGTAAATATTTTTGTTGTAAGGTTTCCTGTAGATTTGCCTCATATATAAATCGAGAGGTTTTAATGGCATTCATTTTAAGAAATCCCTGAAACAAATCAATTGAGGAACTTAGAGAATATCCATTGGAAAAGAATTCATTGGTAACCACATCATTGGTGAATGGATCAGTACTTCTACCATAATTTATGTTGTATCCCGTAGACGCATCTATTCGGGGAAGTAGGTTTCTAATTGATTGCCTATAGTTCTCCTTGCCTGATTGGGAGACATATTCAAAATCCTTTACTTCCAGGTTATGTACCATTGCATAGGCCACACATTCTTCCAAAGACCAGGATGATTGTGCTTGTACCTTCAAGGTAAAAAAACTTAGTAGAAGTAGAAATGCTTTTAATCTTAGTGCCATACGTTAATAATTCTGTGAAACACTTATACCAGCCTCATGCCAGAATTATTATTGTGCTGATATACAGTTATTTATGACTACTTATCTATTAAATTCAAGGTGAGTTGTAAAATAATTGTACGTGATTTGTCAAAAAATTTGACACTTTTTAGCAGGTTATCCAGAGGAATAGTAGTTTTAACCCAGTACTAATTGAATACAAAGATGATCGATGCTAAAATTCTGGTGATTGATGACAACAAAAGCATGTTGAGTGCTTTGGAGATCTTATTACAGTTTGAATACAAACATGTAGCAACACTAAACAATCCTAAGCAGATACCATCTTATCCAGGATTTTCTGATATAGACATTGTATTGTTGGACATGAATTTTTCCGCGGGAGTCAATTCTGGAAATGAGGGGCTTTTTTGGCTCAATCAGATCAAAGAAAAAGCTCCTTACATCTCTGTAATAATGATGACTGCCTATGGCTCCATAGACCTTGCCGTAAAGGCAATAAAGAATGGTGCGGTAGATTTTATTTTAAAACCCTGGAGCAATGAACGCATGCTGGCAACTGTCAGATCAGCATACCAACTCAAAAAGTCCCAAAAGCAAGTCATCCAACTTCAAAAAAAAGAACACAACCTCAAGCAAGTCATAAACCAACATAACCATGCTATAATAGGGCAATCTGAAGCCATTAAAAACGCTTTAAAACTGACTAGGAAAGTAGCTCAGACAGATGTCAATGTTTTGGTAACGGGAGAAAATGGTACGGGTAAAGAGTTAATAGCAAGAGAAATTCACAGGTGTTCGCAAAGAAGTAATGAAATATTTATAGGCGTGGATATGGGGTCCATTTCAGAAACTCTGTTTGAAAGTGAGCTGTTTGGTCACTCAAAAGGAGCCTTTACAGATGCCAAAGAAGAACGTATAGGTAAATTTGAGGCGGCTGATGGTGGTACCTTATTTCTGGATGAGATTGGAAATCTTTCTTTGAAAATGCAAACCAAATTACTTTCCGCCATTCAAAACAGAACCATAGTAAGAGTAGGCTCAAATAAGCCAGTGCCAGTGGATATAAGGCTTATATGTGCGACCAATTGTGATCTTGAAAAAATGGTTAGTGATGGGCTTTTCAGGGAGGATTTAATGTATAGAATCAACACCATTCATGTAGATGTCCCTCCTTTAAGAAAAAGAGGAGATGACATTCTGGTTTTGTGCCAGTATTTCTTGGAAAAATTTATGCACAAATATGGTAAACCAGGTCTGCGTATGAACCAATCTTCTGAGGAAAAGCTGCTGAAATACAAATGGCCAGGAAATGTTAGGGAATTGCAACATACCATGGAAAGAGCCGTGATCCTAAGTGAAGGAAATGTGTTAAAACCATCCGACTTTTTCCTAAATTCAGCAGCCATCTCTTCATTTGACTCTTTCCCCGGTTCATTAGAAGAAATGGAAGCCTTGATGATAGAAAACACACTCAAAAAATGTGATGGAAATTATACGCTAGCAGCTGAACGATTGGGAATATCAAGGCAAACTTTATACAATAAAATAAAAAAAATCAGAGACTGATGGCCAGCCGAAATTTCTATTTTCAATTGATCATCAGGGTACTTTTGATCACAGTATCAGCTTTAGGTTCGGCCTATTTTATTGTGACTCAATGGTACAGTTTGGGTGTTGCATTGTTATTAAGCATAGGTTTTCAAACTTACGTCCTAATCACTTATATAAATAAGACCAATAGAAAAATAGCCTATTTTTTCGACGCCATTAGAAATGAAGATTTTACCCTACGTTTTCCAGAAAAAGTCTCCATTCAATCTTTTAAAGAACTGAACAGCAGTTTAAACCGGGTAAACCAACTGATTCAGGATGTACAATTACAACTTCAGGCGAGGGAAAGGTATTACCAGGAAATTTTAAAGCAGATAGACATAGGCATTATGACCATTGATGAGAAAGGACATATTCTTTTTTCAAATCCCTTTTTGGAAAAACTTCTCAACTTCAGACCACTTTTGCATGTCAAACAACTGCAACAAATTGATCAAAAATTATTTGAGTTAATTGAAAACCTTGGTCCTTTTGAACAGAAGTATTACCAATTGGTAAATGAGCGCGAAAAAAACCAATTGTTTTTCAAGGCTGTACCCATACAAATGGAAGGCAAAGCATTGCTCCTAGTGACCGTACAAGATCTCCACAAAGAATTGGACGAAAAAGAAACCGATTCATGGGTACGCCTGATTAGGGTGCTTACCCATGAAATCATGAATACCATAACTCCTATCACCTCAATTTCAGAATCTTTATCAAATTACTATAAGATTGATGAAACTGGAGAGTTGAGATGGGAAAATTTAAATGAAGATCAAATAAAAAACACCGTTAAAGGATTAAATGTAATTCGTATTCAGGGAGAAGATTTAATGGACTTTGTTAAGTCTTATAGAAGCTTCCTTGATCTCCCAAGTCCGGACAAATCATTGGTACAAATAAAATCATTACTTGATCGATTGAAAGTATTGATGCGAATGGAAAATAGTAAGCAAAAGGTCCTAATTAACCTTTTGGTAGAACCTGAGGATTTAGAGTTTTTCTTGGATGAAAAACAAATTGCACAGGTATTGATCAACCTTTCCAAAAATGCCATTCAATCAATGCAAGCCAAAGAAGATGGTATACTGACAATAAAAGCAGCCATCAATGCCCAAGGCAGAAAATACATAGAAGTTAAAGACAATGGACCAGGTATTTTAGCGGATCAAATTGATGAAATATTTGTACCCTTTTTTACTACCAAGGAAGGTGGAACAGGAATTGGCTTAAGTTTGTCCAAGCAAATAATGCATTTGCATGGAGGGAGCATTAGGGTACATTCCACTCCTGGTAAAGAAACTTCTTTTGTACTGACCTTCTAAACCAAAATGGACAAGAACACCTCTATTTTGCCCATAAAAATTAGTCCATCAACCACTAAAAACAACCATCTTCGCTCATTTATTTACTAGACCTTTTTCCAAAGTCTTCGAGCATGAGAAGAAGCCATAAGTAAATCGCTTCCATGTATTCTTATTGATTGATATAGATTTACCAGCAATTGATTGCCTTATTCGGTGATATCATGTATAATTGCATCTCAAATTAGGTCGTTAGCTCAGTTGGTTCAGAGCGCTGCCTTGACAGGGCAGAGGTCACCAGTTCGAGCCTGGTACGACCTACTTTTTTGACATTATTGATGTCTGTCTAGTTTTCTAGATAAGGACCTTACTTCTTCCTTTAAACTTTCGATTTTTTCCTGTAGATGAGCGATAGCATATAAACCCTCCATGTTTATTTCCATATCATAATGTAGCCTAGAAAGTCTTTCTAACAGTGGTAAATCCTCTTGTAAAACATAGGTTTTTTCTTCGATAAAAATGATTTCACACAAGTCTTGCTCTGCTAAAGAATATACAAAGGTCGTTTCTATATTGCAGGATCGGCAAAACTGTTCCAATGAAACATGTTCTTCACTTAAATTATTCATGGTTTCTAAGATTAGCCAATTGTTCAAATAATTTTTTCTCCTCGGAGGTAAGTGTACTAGGTATTTTGACCACATAGGTCAAATACAAATCCCCAAAAGCTCCCTCCTTATTATAAACGGGAAAACCTTTACCTTTGAGCTTCACCTTAGTACCATTCTGAGTTCCTGGAGCCACTTTCAATTTCACCTTTCCAGTTAAGGTGGAAACGATGATATCCCCTCCTAATATGGCTTTGTATAAATCTACGGGTACTTCTTTGTGTAAATCTGAACCCTCTCTTTTAAATTCTGGGTCTGGGGCTATTTTAAAAGTGATGTACAAATCCCCTTTTGGCCCTCCATTTACACCTTCTCCCCCATGATTTTTAATTTTTATGGTTTGTCCATCTTCAACACCAGCCTTGATGGTAAGCCTGATCATTTTGCCATTGATATCCAGGGTTCTTTTGTCCGCTTCCAGGACATCCCGCAATTGAAGTTCAAGCGTGGCATGAAGATCCTGCCCTTTAAATTTTATACTAGATCCTGATGACCTCCTGCCAGCGCCCCCACCAAACATGGAGTCAAAGAAATCTGAAAAACCTCCTTGTCCAAAGGCTTCCTCGAAATCAGCATTGCTGTATTGTTGCTGTTGGCCACCCCTTCTTCCCGCATTACCAGAACTTTGATGGGCTTCCTGATTTTTCCAATTTTCACCGTATTGATCATATTTCTTTCGCTTCTCAGGATCGCTAAGCACTTCATTGGCCTCATTTACGGCCTGAAAATGCTTTTTCGCTTCCTTATCATCCGGATTTAGATCAGGATGGTATTTCCTAGCCATTTTCCGATAAGCTTTCTTTATTTCTTCTTGGGTGGCAGTCTTATTTATACCCAACAATTTATAATAATCAATAAAATTCATGCTTTATAAATACAGTAGGTTACAATATTAAAAATTTTCTAAAATTTCAATGCGTTTTTCTATTGGAGGATGAGTAGCAAATAGCCCAGAAATAGCCGATAAAATGCCTGATGATTTATCGGGTCTGTTTTCTATAAACAATTCAGCAACATCATCACTTTTCACTCCCTTCACCTGATAGTTGCCTGCTATTTTTCGCAATGCAGATGCCAAAGCAAGTGGGTTTCTCGTCATTTCAGCAGCCCCACTATCTGCCATATACTCCCTTTTTCTGGAAATAGCAAAACGAAATAGCATACTTAGAAGATAAGCGACAAAGGCAATGGCCATGGCAATAAGTACGGCGCGACCGTCATTTTTACCCCTCCTTCTTGCCCCACCAAAAAGCATATTACGAAACAGTATTTGAGCAACAAAAGAAAAAATACCAACGAAAATGATAGATATAATCAAGAGCCGTACATCCTTATTCCTAATGTGCATCAATTCATGGGCAATTACCCCTTCAAGTTCTTCATCAGTGAGTGCTTCAATTATACCCCTGGTAAGTGTTACGGTATAAGTTTTCTCATTGATGCCACTTGCAAAGGCATTGAAAGCCGGGTCTTCAATGATATTTACCTTGGGCATTTTCATTCCCTTACTGATACATAGGTTTTCTACCAAATTGTATACACGCATATTTTCCTTTCTCTCCAAAGGCTTTGAACCTGCTGCCCCTTGTATCATACGAGAATGGAAAAAAAAGGCAATAACAAACCATATTGCCACGGCAATGAGCACCCCAGGTATAGTGCTAGCAAACAATTCATTTATTGACACATTGTATTCATCCTGAGGAATGGTAAGGTATAAAAAAGCATATACCGAAGCCAAAATCAATAGCGGAAAACCTATTAGTAGTAAGACAGAACGTGTATTGTTTCTCCTAATTTGGGTTTGTATTCCAATGTATCCTGCCATTTACATTTTAAAATTTAATGTCAGGAGCCTTGTCGAGACGTTCTCTTTCTACCTCTCCCACGTCAAACATTTTTTCAGTATGGAAGCCAAACATTCCAGCGATCAAGTTGGAAGGAAAACTTTGAACGGCCACATTGAATTCTCGGGTGGCAGAGTTGAAGTATCTTCTTGCAGCTGCAAGTTTGTTTTCAACATCTGAAATTTCATTTTGCAATTGCAAGAAGTTTGAACTTGCTTTAAGATCTGGATAGGCTTCTACCTGAATTTGCAAGCCCTGTAAGGCTGCTCCTAATTCCTGTTCAGCGGCAATTTTCCCATCAATTGAAGTTGCATTGATTGCTTTTGACCTTGCTTCGGTGACACGAGTCAAGACCCCAGCCTCATGATCCATATAGCCTTTTACGCTACTTACAAGCTGTGGAATCAAATCATGCCTTTGCTTCAATTGAACATCAATATCAGCAAAAGCATTTTCTCTGTTGTTCTTATACGCAACAAGCTTGTTGTATAATGAAACTAAAAAGAAGCCAATAACGACGGCAACTATTATAATAATCAGCATAGTACTCATATAATT
This sequence comes from Cyclobacterium sp. L-R, assembly GCF_056859355.1. NCBI lineage: Bacteria > Pseudomonadati > Bacteroidota > Cytophagia > Cytophagales > Cyclobacteriaceae > Cyclobacterium > Cyclobacterium sp. L-R. The sequence goes on along the minus strand of NZ_JBSXOH010000095.1, from coordinate 15,514 downwards.
TTGGGTTTGTACATATAATGTTTGAATATACAAAATTTGTGATTTATTAGTATCTTTGACGAGGCTTAACTTCAAGTAAAATCAAAATGAAAAAATTTATTGGTCCAGTTTCGGTATTGGTGTTAATCATCCTTGTGGGTGTATTCTGGTGGAGGTATTATTTTGTATTTGCTGAAGGTGTTAAAGCTGGTAATCTGAACTACTTCGAAAAGAAAGGCTTTATATTTAAAACCTGGGAAGGAAGGTTGGTACAAGATGGATTTCAAAGTCCAAATCCTGGAGCCCTTCAAAGTAATGAATTTCGGTTTAGCGCTGATGGAGACTCCTTGGCTTCCGTATTGGAAAGAGCAGGAGGAAAATTTGTAGAATTACGGTATAAAGAATTCCTCAACCCAATCCCATGGCGTGGTGCTAGTGAATATGTGGTCACTGAGATAATAAGAGTAGAAAACACCAAGAATAATGAGAATTTCCCAATCAAATAAATTAAAAAAGCGCAGTAATATCACTGCCCTTTTTTTACTTTAACTTTGAGTTTATCCTGAATTTCATATAATTTTTTCCTTATCCCTTTAAGCAAATTTGCACTTTTAAGTTGTTTAAACGCTTGTAGTATATTTTACTTAGCCATCTCTCTTTTAAAATTAGGTGCTGTATTTTTTTATTTCCATAGGGATTCTTTGGTATTACTATTAGAAAAAAAACACCAATATTAAAGTTTATAAATTGAAAGCCATGAATGGATCGAAAACAGCTGTCTTAAGCTAATCCTTCAGCCTAGGGGCCTCTTTATACCAACAGCATATTCACATCTAGTTATTAATGTATTTTATCATTAAAAAAAGGGTGAAAATTAAATACCTTATTAATTAATTTTTGATATACTTTTCACGTAATAAAATTAAAAGTGTCCAAAATACTATATTTATTACAAAAAATGTTTAATTAGTTACTATGTTGAATATAGAAACAATTTATGAAGGCTAAACCTATCATGCCAAATTAAGGTTCTATAATTCGATCAAGATTAATAGGTTTAATCTTAAAGGAGGACTAATTATTTAATCCAATTATAAACCATATAGTGTAGTAGGATAAATCCTGACCTAACAATAATATTATGAATAATTTATATATTCAGAAGGTTTTGGTGATAGTGGGTGTATTGGAGGATTACATGCTTTTAAAAGAGAAGTTTGAAGAGATAGGTATTGATAAAACCCAACTTAACTGGTATAAAACCATTGGAGAAGTTACTTCAAATCATTATGATTTAGTCATTTGTGATTTAAATTTACCTCAATCCAATAGAAATGAAATTTTAGCTGAAATAAAGCTAAAATTAGGCCAAACCCCAATAATAGCACTAACCTCTAATTCTGAACTAAACTTTTATATTAAATTAATTCAGGAGGGAATACAGGACGTACTTATAAAAGAAACTTTTGATAAAGTACAATTATACAAAGCCTTAAGGTTCTCCATGAATAGCCAAAAGTTAGGGTTAAAGCCCTTGAAGTCTGAAAACCGAGTAGAAAAAAAACCATTAAAGCAGGACGAGGTTACTTACAAAAAAAAGGAAAATGAATTAAAGGAAATATTTCAAAGAATGGCTTTGGCTGTAAGTCAACCTAAAGATTTTGGAGGAAGATTCGAAGCATTACTGAAGATAATTTTAGTATACACAGATCTAAAACTTGCAGAAGGTTGGATAATGAATATTGACAATAGTAGGCTCAATAAAGTTATTTCTTGTGCACAAAACTTTGATTTTGGTGACAATTCTGATGGAAAAAATGTCTTTAGTGAAGTAAAAATCGGTGTAGGCTTGCCAGGGTTAGCTTGGGAAAAAGGTGAAATCATTATCTGGGAAGATTTAAAAAATCATCCAGGGTTTACCGATAATAAATCCTTTCTAAAATATAAATTAAAAACTGCCGTAGCGATTCCTGTTTACCATGATAAATTCCTGGTTGGGGTAATTACATTATTTTCTCAAAAAAAGAAAATAAAATTAACCTCACATTTTATGCTCTTCGAAAAAATAAGTCTTCAATTGGGTGCCGAATTGAAGCGAATGAAAACAGAGGATGAATTAAAGACTTTTTTCGATCTAACACCAAACCTGCTGTTTATTACCAATTATAAAGGAGAAATTAAAAAAGGAAACTTACAAACTGCTAAAACACTCAATTGCACTGAAAAAGATTTAATTGACAAATCTTTTCGTAAAATGATTCCTCAGGATTATCAAGCTGAATTTGATCAATTTTTAGCAAATTTAAACAAGACTAAAACAATTGAAGATGTAGATGTACCTCTATTGATCAATGACCAATTAAAATGGATTAATATTTCAGCTACCCTTCTTTTTTCTGGGTTTTATATTTATTTCGTAGGCAAGGACATAACTAAACAGAAAGGTTCAGAGGAATTATTAAAAAGAACTCATGAAATAGTTCGAATGGGAACCTGGGAAGTAAACATTGCTAACAACAGCGTTTATTGGTCACACATGACAAGAGTAATCCATGAATTGGATGATGCCTATGAACCAGAACTACAAACAGCTATAAATTTTTATAAGGAAGGATATTCAAGAGACCTAATCGAAGAAAAAGTAGGCAAAGCCATAAAAGGTGAAATAAAGCATTTTGAAGTTGATGCTCAAATAGTCACGTTTTTAGGGAATTCATTATGGGTAAGGATTCACGCTGAATCGGAATGGTTAGATGGCAAGCTTTTTCGAATTTACGGTAGCATTCAGGACATCAATGAACGAAAAAAGGTAGAGGAAAAATTAGAAGATGCAAATATTCGCTATAAACTAGCTTCCAAAGCTGCTTCGATAGGTATCTATGACTGGAATATTCAGGAGAATATTGTTATATGGAATGATACCATGAAAAGTCTATATGGTTTAAAGGAAAATAATTTAAGGATAGATTATCAAACGTGGCAAAATTTTTTACTTCCTGATGAGGTGGAAAAGCATATTAAAATTATACAAGAAGCTCTTGAAGATAAAGTCGAATACAATACTCAATATAAAATAAAATTGCCAAAGACAGGTGAAATTAGAATTATGAAGGCCATGGCCAAAATTTTGCGAGATGATGCTGGCACTCCTAGTAGAATGGTAGGTATTAATTACGACATCACTAATGAAGAAATGTATAAATTAAGGCTAGAAAAATCCAACAGGGACCGGGAAGACATACTTGAAAGCATCACAGATGGTTTTTTTGCTGTTGATAAAAACTGGATTGTTACCTATTGGAATAAAGCTGCTGAAAAAATACTTCTTAAATGCCGGGAGAATATTGTTGGAAAAAACCTATGGGAGGTTTACAGTGATGCAATTGATCTTAAGTTATTTAATGAATATGTTATCTCCATGGAAACTCGCGAGGAAAGGAAATTTGTTGATTATTATCCTGGTATGGACATCTGGCTTGAAATATCTTCGTTTCCGAAGGAGAATGGCATTGCAGTATATTTTAAAGATATTACCTCAAGAATAAAACATCAGCAAAAATTGGCTGAGGTTCAGTTACTTCAAGAGCATGTTATCAACAGTACAAAAGACCTTATTTGGGCCATAGATGATCAATATAAACTGATAATGGCTAATAAGGCCTATTTTGATGAAATGGAAAGGTCTACTGGGCACAGGTTTAAACTGGGTGAACCATTTAATATACCTTCTAACAAGAAGTATATAAATTATTGGCAGGGTATATTTGATCAAGTTTTAGCTGGTTTTCAGCAAAACCTTACTTTTTCACCCAAAGGAATAGGGCTAGAACCTAAAACATTTCAAATTGGACTCTATCCTATAATAGATATGGTGGAAGGTAAGAAGTTTGTATCTGGTGCAGCTTGTTTTGCCAAGGATATTACTGATAAGGTTAATCATATTGCTGAAATAGAAATGCAAAATAAGAAATTAAGGGAAATTGCCTGGAAACAATCTCACGTAGTACGAGCTCCTGTAGCAAGGATTATGGGTTTAATAAATCTCCAAAATAGTATGAATTATTCGGGCGATGAACTCCAAGAAATTTTAGATTATATCATGGACTCTTCTAAAGAATTGGACAGAATTATTAGGGACATCTCAGATAGGTCAAATCAGAAATAACTAACTACTAATTGATTTAGAGAGGGTTAAACCCGAAATATGCAATAGACAATCTATTACGTGCTGAAATCGCTTCAAAATACCCAATCGTTGCTATTTTCAATTTCACCATAGCGGTGCTATGCTAAAATCTCCAAACAGCCTGATTTTCTTGCGATTGCAACACTTCCCGTAAACACGGGACAGGCTTCACCCCTGACATTGGTCAGGACGGAGAAATCCTATTACATAATCCGGATTAAACTACTGAAGGGCATAAATCATGCGGGAATTAATTCCACTACACTGTAATTATCTTAATTAGTTTATCTTGTCTTAAACATTAGTCATGTAAATTGACTAATGTTTAAAAACCTAGAAAAATATAAGCCCTCCTTTGATTTTCAAGGGAGGGCTTTCAATTGGTTTACCAGTTTCTATCCTTCAAGTAGGCATCAAGTTCAGCCTTACTCATAGGTAGATCATTTTTACTGTTTAGCCAATTCATAAAATCACTTTTGATTTTTTCACTCCATCGGCTATCAATTTCTCCGGCAGTATATTTTTTCTCCTGTAGTCTAAGGTGACCAAATTGATCCCTAAGCGCAGTGAATTCTGCATTGATCACAAGATCTGCAACCAAATGAGCTGGAATGAATATTACTCCCCATTTATTAGCCAAAACTGCATCGCCAGGCAATACAGTAGCCCTTCCCATTCTAATTGGATAGTTAATAGTAGTTAACATCATTTCCTGGATGTAGGACGGATCATGACCTTTTATCCAAAGATTGAAACCTTCAATCTTGTCCAAACCAGCCATATCTCTCACTGCACCATTAAATATAACACCTCTTTTTGAGTTGGTATATATAGCGATTCCAAGATTGTCTCCAATCAAAGTTCCATCTGCAATTTTACCATAGCTATCAGCAACATAAATATCACCTTCAACTAATCCATCGATTGGCCAGGAATTGGTACCTCCGGATTGGGCTCTCCCCTCCTCTTTACCAACTTTCTTAACCATGTTATTTACATCCTCTCTAAAAGGCATATATTGGGCAGTAACTGCCCGACCAGTCATAACTTCATTGTCATCTAAAATTATCCAATCGTTTTCAAACTGATTGTTATAACCTTTGTTTCTTAAAATTCCCCAGGCTTCTTCCATGGATATGGCTTTAAGTCTTTCAAGGTATTCATCAGAAACTTTTGGTCTTCCATCAGGAAATCTTTCTCCCTCCCATTCTACAGTCAAAGCTTTGATTTGATCTGGTGTAGGTGAAATTTGTTGGGCAAAACTCTCTAGCGTAAATGTCGATAGACATACGAGGCAAGCAAGCGTAATCTTATTCATCATAATCAGGTTTTATACTATTTAAATGTGAATTTCTTGAAAAGAAAGTAATAAAACAACCAGTCTCCAATCTAAATTATTTGAACCTACATAAACGGAGACTAGGTTTTAACTCCACCACCTGTCATTTGATCGATCAGTATTCCAATCATCAGTAGGCGCAAAGTACTCAGTACCTTCTTGTAAGTGTTGCTTAATCACCTCTTCATTCAATTCAATTCCTAAGCCCGGACCTTCCGGTACTTTGGCAAACCCATCAATTACCAATGGTTTGGGGATATTTTTCACCATGTCTTCCCACCAGGGAATATCCACAGAATGATGTTCCAGTGCTATAAAATTCTCCGTAGCAGCCGCACAATGAATATTTGCCATAAAAGAAACTGGGGTGCCAGCAAAATGCATGGCCATAGGTATGCCCTGTTCTTCCGCGTAATCTCCAATCTTCTTTGTTTCTAAAATGCCTCCTGAGGATGCCAAATCAGGTTGTATCATATCGATAGCACGAGCTTCAATCAACTTGATAAACTCCTCCTTGAGAAATATATCTTCACCTGTTAAGGTGGGCGTTTTAATGGCATTTGTTATTTGCTTCCATTTTTCTGTATAAAACCAAGGAACCATGTCTTCTAGCCAAGCCAACCGATATGGCTCTAAGGCTTCTCCTAAGCGGATACATTCTTTATAATCAAAATGACCAAAATGATCCGCCGCTAAGGGGATATCATAACCAACTTTATTTCTTACTGCAGCAACAAATTCAACCATTTCTGCAATCCCTTTATCTGTTATTTGGACTCCTGTAAATGGGTGTCCTGTTCTACCATAGCTACCATATTCTGAATCCCATGATTTGCCTTTTTCAAAGGCTCTGGTATTGACAACAGATCCCTCATTGTCTTTTACCATCTCCACACCAAAATCCATTTTAAGAAAGGTATAGCCTTTGTCTTTTCGGGCTTTTAACCTATCGGCAAATACTTCAGGATCATTGGACTTGGTGGTATCTGAATAAAGACGAATTGAATCTCGGTATTTACCTCCCAACATTTGATAAATTGGTACATTATAGGCTTTACCTGCCAAATCCCATAAAGCCATTTCAATACCACAAACACCACCAGCTTGTCTGGCATGGTTTCCAAAAAGTTTAATTTTCTTAAATAATCGCTCTACTTGACATGGATTCTCACCAAGAATTCTACTTTTCAAAACTAGCGCATATCTTGCACTCGCCCCATCTCTAACTTCCCCCAAACCATAAATCCCTTGGTTGGTATCGATTCGGATAATTGGACAACGCATAGGTGCGCCTGCCACTTCTGCAATTCTCAAATCCGTAATTCTCAAATCTGAGGGATTAGAATTTCGATTGACATTTTGCATGGAATGAGCAAGCGTATCCTCAATTGGCAAGGACATGAATGCACCAAGTCCCAATCCTCCTAGAGCCGCTTTCTGAAGGAAGGATCTTCGATCAGGAATTCCTGTCTCTTGAGGCGCTATTGTTTTTTGAGGTTCCTCCTTTTTAAATGAGTTAGGTAAATTGAAAAGGTTACTAAATTTTGGGTTATCTATTGGTTTCATAGTTATTGGTTTAAGTAATTTTATTATTCAAAAAAAGGTACATCTTTGACTGCATATTTTCTCATCCCCTCCTCATTGATTTCTACTCCAATTCCGGGCTTTTCAGAGAGTTTAATGAATCCGTCAGAAGTTCTTTCACCATCGTAAGTCACTATGTCCTGCCACATCTGATCTGTATCCATATAAATCTGCCATTCCATAATCTGAAAATTAGGAACAGAGGCACATACATGGCAAGATGCCATGGCTCCTAAAAAGGAGGCCACCATATGAGGACTAAAAGGCACATAAAATAAATTGGAAAGGTTTGCGATTCGCTGAGCTTCTCCTAATCCCCCAGCTTTCTGAATATCTGGCATGACAATGTCAGCACCCCCCTCTTTTAGTATATTGACAAAACCATAAGCCAGGTAAACATTTTCACCCGTGCAAATAGGTGTACTGGTCTGTTGGGTGAGTTTTTGGTAGAGATTAGGGTTGTCAGCTGGTATTGGTTCCTCCAACCACATTAAATCAAGGTCTTCATACATTCGGGCCATTTTAACACCCGTTATATAATCATACCTGCCGTGCATGTCCACACAAATATCGATGCCCCTGCCGACTTCTTCTCTCACCGCAGCAATGGCATTGTACATCCTATCTATCTCCGCGGGGCTTGCGGTCCAATTGAAGCGATCGTATTTGTTGGGATCCCTCCCATCGTCTACATCAAACTTTACTGCGGTATATCCCCTATCCACCGCCCCTCTGGCAGCTTTCGCATAATCTTCAGGACTTGGGTTTCTAGAGGTGTACAGGGCAGTATCACAATACACCCTGATTTTATCTCTAAACTTACCTCCTAATAACTGGTAAACAGGAACACCAAAGACTTTGCCTGTAATGTCCCAAAGGGCAGTTTCTATAGCCGTAAGAACCGCCACAAATACCCCAGATTGGGCTCCACCAAAAAAGGCTCCCTTTCTTAATTGTTCTGCAAGACGGTTAGGGTTGAGTGGATTTTCTCCTTTGATTTGCCCGCCAAGCCTTTTGACCAAGTGATAGGTTCCATGTATGGCATCCACTGCTTCACCACAGCCAAAGATGTCCTGATTGGTGTAGACTTTAACATATAAGGCTCCCCTAACGAATCCGCATTTGACATCAGTGATTTTAAGTGTAGAAGGATTCGAGTGCCTGGGCATTATTTCCACTGCTGCAGAGAGCGCTGTACCATAATTAGAAAAAAAGGCCGATCCAGTAAGGCCCGTTAAGGCGGCTTTGGAAAGAAAAGACCTTCGGTGTATGCTTTTAGTCATGCTTATCTATTTTGGGTTTAAATCGATCTATTAAAATTCAGTCAATAAACTTAAAAGTGAGTCAATAACTGAGGCGTTTAATTCAATTCAGCTAGGTTTATCACACTTATTTTAAATGTATTAACACAAGACTATTCAATTAATATTTTAGTATCCGGGAATTGAAAAAACCATTTTACCAGGTCCTTTCTTTTAATATTTCACGAATCTGTTCTTCTGGAATTAATAAGTCATCAATATGATCATTGAGCCATTTAGAAAAATCCTTTTCTATTTCCGGAGACCAACGCGTATCAATTTGTCCTGCAGTATATATTCCCTCTCTAATTCTACTGTGGCCAAACATGTCTCGAAGGCGGACTACTTCTGAGGTAACAACCACTTTTTCCGCCAAATGGGGTGGAATAAACGTAACTGCTCCATCTCTGCCCAATACCACATCCCCAGCCATTACCGTTACTTGTCTGATTTTGGTAGGTTTGTTGATTCCAATTAACATGGTATTTAGATCCCCTGATTGGTTGTGATGGGAAGGGTGGTAACTACTAAAATAAGATGCAAATCCAGCTATGGCTTTCAAGCCGTTGATATCTCTAATGGCTCCATCATAGACGATACCATTTCCGGATTTTGCATAGATGGCATTCCCTACATTATCTCCTATGGTAGGACCTCCAACATGCAAACCAAATTGGTCAGCTACATAAACATCTCCAGGTACCAAAAGGTCTACGGGCCAACTGTTTTGACCACGTTTTCCTTCAGCCTTGCCTCTTTTGTCAATGGCATCATGGATATCTGGCCTTCCTGGCATAAAAGTAGCTGTAAGTGCCCTACCCACCAGGACACTATCCGGATGAATAGTTTCCCAGTGTTCGGCATATTGGTATTTGTAGCCTTCATTCTTTAAAACAGCCCAGGCTTCTTCGTGGGTTACCATCTTCATCCTTTCCAATAGTGAATCGGAAACCTTAGGGCGACCATCTTCAAAACGTTCACCTTTCCATTGAGGGGTGAGGAAAAGCATTTCTTCTTTACTTATCTGTTGTCCTTCACTATGAATTATTACAATTAAGAAAAATGATAGTGCAAACAATGCTTTTCTTCTTATCCATTTTTGCATACTGAATCAGCTAATTAATAAAAACTTTATTTGAAAACTATCTTAGAAGAAATTGGTAATGCCTTATCCATAATTATTTTACCATCTTACTTTTTGAAAAGTCCAACCTGGCTGCACTTTTCTCATTTCTATCTGATCGTCTCTTTTAGACAAACCGCAATCAAGGTATTGCTGATGAAGTACTTTCAAGGCTTCCCGATCTAACTCTACCCCTAAACCCGGGCCTTTCGGTACCTCTACAGCCCCATTTTCAAATGATATACTTCCTCCAAGTATCACTTCTTCAGACTGCCAAGGATAATGCGTATCTAGCGCATAGGGAACTTCAGGCAATGCAGCACCTAAGTGAACCATAGCAGCCAATGAAATGCCTAGATGACTATTGGAATGCATGGACAGTTTTCTATCAAAAGTGCTACAGAGTTTTGCCAATTCCATAGAAGCTTTTAAACCTCCCCAAAAATGATGATCACTAAGAATAATATCTTCCGCACCCAATCGAATACTTGATGGAATTTCATCGAAGGAGGTGGTACACATATTGGTCGCCAAAGGTGTTTTTATTAATTTCCTTAACTTGGCCATTTCCTCCTGTCCACGAACAGGATCTTCTAAATATTCCAAGATTGGCACCATTTTTTTACCATATTTCAAGGCGGTTTCCGGCTTCCAAATGGCATTGGGATCAAACCTTAATGGCATGTCTTCACCAAATTCTTTGTGCAAAGCAAACATGGCATCCACCTCAAGTTCAGGCTCAAAAGCCCCACCTTTTAGTTTTATGGATTGGAAGCCGTAGTTTTTACACATGGCCTTTGCCTGAGCAACGATTCCTTTAGGATCTATAGCTGCTTCTTGTCTTGCAGCATCCCATCCGCTCGCGTTTGGTGCTTTTCCAAAACCGAGCTCTCCTCCAGAACCTTCGTATTTGAAAAACAGGTAAGCGGCAAAAGGGACGGCATCCCGCATTTTCCCTCCCAAAAGATACACTATTGGTCTGTTAACCACCTTTCCTATAATGTCAAGGCAGGCCACTTCAAGGGCTGAAAAAACATGTACAAGTTTTCTTTGATCCCATGGGGCATCTCCCCTGTCTTTGCTAGTGTCGGTGCCAAAATGAGCATTCAATGCCTGCTGTAGTTTGCCAAATTGGTAGACATCTCTACCAATAATAATTTTGGCAGCCTCAGCCAGAGAACTATTAATGGCGTCGTTTCCTGGTATTTCGCTAATTCCAACAATTCCATCCTCTGTCACTAACTCTACTATGGTTCTCAATGCATATGGTGCATGTAATCCTGCCGCGTTCAATAGCGGTGGATCCTTAATCGCGATAGGGGTTATGATCATTTCCTTAATGATCGGTCCCCTACCTGCTGTATTTTTATTCATAGTGTTTAGAATGAAGGTTTAGTCTACATTGGATAATTTTTCCATTAACAATGCCAAGGCGCTATGGTCTTTCTCATCCCATCCAGCAGCCAATACGGCATCCATATGACTGGCTACCAAGGCAGAGCCATAAAGAGGCACCTTAAATTCTTTACCCGCCATTAAGGCTATGTTCATGTCTTTACGGTGCAATTTTATTTTAAACCCCGGTTCAAAATTCCGGTCAATTATCCTTTGACCATGTAAATCAAGTATTCTACTTTGGGCGAAACCTCCTAAAAGAGCTTCACGCATTTTTTCAAGGTTAACACCAGCCTTTTTAGCCAATGTGAAAGATTCAGCTACCGCCTGAATGGTCATTCCCACAATCATTTGGTTACAGGCTTTGGTTAATTGTCCAGCGCCGGCATCTCCAATGAGAACTGCACTTTTACCCATCACTTCAAACAATGGCTTTACTGCATCGAAAGCAGATTGCTTCCCTCCAACCATAATCGAAAGGTTTCCGGACTCTGCTCCTACCTGACCTCCTGATACAGGAGCATCCAATGCATCCACACCTTTCAAAAGCATGGCTTCTGCAACCTCCCTAGCTGTGGATGGTGCAATGGTTGACATATCTACGAAAATACTCCCTGATTTGACTCCTGCTAAAACACCCTTATCACTAAAAACCACCTCATTTACTTCTGGAGAATCCGGAAGCATGGTAATAATGATTTCTGAATTTTCCGCTACTTCTTTACAAGAGTGATAGGCAGTTGCTCCTTTAGGCGTCAAGTCAGCAGCGGCTTTGCTACTATTTAAAATATTAATTTCGTAGCCAGCATTGATTAAGTTGATAGCCATGGGTTTACCCATAATTCCCAATCCTATAAATCCTACTTTCTTCATAATAGTTGCTCTTTGTTAATTATTATTTGGTCACTTATTTATTGATAGTTATTTTTTTGAAATCAGGCCTCATCTTTTAATGCTTGGAGTATACCTATAATGTGTCCATAAGCAAATGAAAATGCTTGGGAACTAGCTCCTTCTGCCTCATGTGTAGGCACGTGATCTGGCATTACCATGCCATCAAATTCCACATCTCTTAAGGCCCGCATTACATGGAAGAAATTCATTTCACCATTGTCGGGAAATACCTCTTGAAAATTGTTGTAATTGCCTTTAATATTTCTAAGGTGAACATTGAATATCTGTTTACTCTTTCCAAAATATTCTATGATTGGAAAGATATCATTTTTCGGATCCCTTAGCCCTTCAGCTATAGACCCTATGCAAAAATTAAAACCATGATAGGGACTATCTGACAATTTAGCAAACCTCTTCATACCTTCAAAAACTTCAGGGCTATTCCATCTCATTATCCCTTTATATTTATCTGGAACCGGTGGATCAGCAATGTGATTTCCCAATTGCACTTTGTATTCCTCAGCCACTGGAACAATCCTATCCAATAAATAGGCAATTCTTTCAAAGATTTCATCAGCATCTACATCTCCTGCAACGGTAAGCGGCTGCTCCCGCTTTAGGGCTTCTTCATAATTCCAGGTACTGTAGGAAGCATTACCTCTCATTGGGTCAATGGTTCTACCCGTTCGCAGCACAGGTAAAATAGTGGTATTGTAATTCAACAATTTCACACCTGTTTTTGCAGAAACCTGAATCATTTGTTGGATCATTTCTATTTCCTTATCTCTTTCAGGACTTTTTCCCAGCATGATATTGGGTACTACCACACGATCGATCCCGGCGGAAGTCAAAGGCAGATGATAAGCATCCAAACTAATTCCGAATTTTTCACATGCTTCTCTTTTCCTTAAGGAGTCTTCCAGGTCCCAACCTTTACCTGGAACGAATTTAGGCATTCCACCGTCCATGTTATAAACACCATGCCTGGCTTTAAAAGCAAGGTTTTCTTCGGAAGTACCTCCCGATTGACAGCCTACTTTCATCAATACTTTTTTTGCTGCTTGGGCTTTTATAGAAGAAGGTCTGGAGGCTGATCTATCCGCACCAATGGCTACTGTAGCCGTAGTCAATGCTCCTGCTGTACCAGAAGCAAAAAGTTTCATAAATTTCCTTCTTTGAAGGGTTTTAAGGAAGTTTTTCATAATACTTTGGGTTTATAATCAACTTTAAATTAAAGGGAAAATTTTAGCTGCAATCATTATGGTTATTAAGCCTACAATGCCCATGATGGTAAGCAATGGGGAAAAGGTTCTCAAGGCTTCTTTTTCCGTAAGATTACTCATTTTACATACAATCCAAAATCCACTGTCATTCATCCATGGAACGAGCTTGGAACCACAAGCAATAGCTAGTCCAAGGTACAAATGATGAAAATCCAAGCCTGTGGTAGACATACCTGACAGGATTCCCGAAGCAGTGATCATGGCAACAGTGGCTGATCCTTGAGCTGTTCTTACAAGTGCTGTTATAAAGAATGCCAATGGAATCAAGGCCATTTGGTAACCTGAAGTTAGGTCTGCAATGCGTAAACTAATACCAGTTTGCTGTAACATAGCACCAAAAGCTCCACCTGCAGCCGTTATTAGTATAATTACTCCACCACTGGTTAAGGCAGATTGAACAGCTCCTTTCATTCCATCATTGGATTTATTTCTTTGGAGAAATAAAGTCAGCAATGCAGCCATAGCCCCCATAATCAAGGCCATATTTTTCTCGCCAAAAAACTTAAGTAAAACCAAGAGAATATTTTCGCTACCTGCTTCATTAACATCCATGAAAGTGTTTATGGTAGCACTTCCTGTAATTAGCAATAGGGGTACAAGGATCGGAGACAAGGAAATGGAAAGTGAAGGTAACTGCGAAGCATCTTTATTAGCCAAAGCCTCAATTTCACTTAGGGGAGCATCTAGGGATTCCCTTAATGGAATAGGATTCCGCTTGTTAACCCATACTGCAAAGAAATATCCCGCTATAATGGTAACTGTTCCCACTAGAAAGCCACCAACCATCATCATTCCTATAGGAATATTCATTTCTGCAATTAGAAACAAGGGGCCAGGAGTAGGTGGTACAAGAGAATTTGCCATTGCTGCCCCTGCCGTAATGCACAAGACCAACAATAAATAACTCTGCTTCAATCGCATGGCCATGGCTTTCGCCAAAGGGATCATCAGATAAAAGACAGTGTCAAAGAATACGGGGATTCCAAGAAAGAAACTTCCACTTAAAAAGGCCAAAGGTGCATTTTTCTCACCAGTTAGCCCCAGAATTGACCTAACAATTCTTTCCGCCGCCCCACTCATTAGCATGGCCTTGCCTATAATTGCCGCCATAGCTATCAGAATACCAATTTTACCAACAGTACTTCCAAAAGCAGCAGCAATACGCTCTCCAATAGAAGTATTTGCCAAGGCATTAGCTGCCGTTTCAGATTGACCTTTGCTTAAAGCAAATTCTACAATTGCTGTAGCAGGGGTCAACCAAGCTACTACTAAGGCTGCCAATATTAATGCAATAAAAGGATTTAATTTCCCACCAATTATGCCACCTACAACGATGACCATGCCAATCACTAAAATAATTAAAGGATCCTGTAACATGTGTTTATTCCTTTTTTATCTTAGCCGAATTCAACTGACTGGCAAGCGCCCTTGCACCATTGGCAACAAAAGTGGCATCAGCACCACAGGCAATAAGCTGTATCCCCATTTCATTGTATTTTGCAAAATCATTGGGATCAAAAATTAATATACCAACTGCCTTACCTGCATTTTTTGCTGCTGCTATGATTTTATCTACGGCATCAATAAATAAGGGATGAGATAAATCTCCATCAATACCTAAAGCCATTGTAAGATCTGCTGGGCCAATAAATAGTACATCAACTCCAGGTAATGAAGCAATTTCATCCAATTCATCAAGTGCTTCCACCGTTTCGATTTGAATTACTCCTAGCAAGTTATCCAGGGTCCCTTCTTTATAGGCATCAAAATTTTTCCCAAAACCAGTGGCCCTGACCATTTTGGCTACTCCCCTCACTCCTAGAGGTGGATAATGTATACCAGCAATGGCTGATTTGGCCTCTGTGGCCGATTTAATGCGGGGCACCATTACTCCATTGGCTCCCAAATCTAGAACGCGATGGATTCTTTCCTTTTGATAGCTTTCAACACGGACCAATGAAGCCGCCGGTGTATGTTCCAAAGCCTGAAGTTGGTGTAAGAGATCTGTTTGTTCTCCAGCTCCATGTTCTAGGTCAATCAGAACCCAGTCGTAACCTGATAAGCCAACAATTTCGGCCGTTACAGAACTACCAAGATTGAGCCAGCACCCGGCCAAAGTTTCACCCGCCTTAATTCGTTTTTTGATTTTTTTCATTAAAATTTATAGTATGGTATTAAGTTGATTTTCTTCTATTCCTTTCACGAAACACGATTCTCATTTTCACAATTAGGGAACCTATCAGGCCTTGTAAACTTTTCTAAATCATAGGATTAGTTAAACCCGAAATATGCAATAGACAATCTATTACGTGCTGAAATCGCTTTAAAATCAGCCACTTCGTTGCTGTTTTCAATTTCACCATAGCGGTGCTATGCTAAAATCTCCAAACAGCCTGATTTTCTTGCGATTGCAACACTTCCCGTAAACAC